>DASYUK010000373.1:0-1832 GCA_036001325.1 Thermoanaerobaculia bacterium | reverse complement strand
CGCGCACCAGTCGACGTGCGCGCGCCTTGTTCATCTCCGATGCCTTCGACCCCGGTCGGCGCGGCGTGAACCGCTGCGCGAAGCGGTCGACGTCGAGCTTTTTCACCGTGCTGTCGATCCATCCGAAGGCGATCGCTTCGTGCACGGCGTCGTTGTACGAGATGCGCGGTTTGCCGCTGCTCTTGCGGTAATAGACGAGCCAGATCTCCCGCGCGGTCTTGTGATGTTTCCGTAGCCACGCGCGCCAGTCGGAGACGCGATGGACGTAGAGAGTGCGACCGCGTCTGATCAGATGTGATCTGAGCGGGAGACCGGGCACGATCCGGCGACCTCAACTTTGGGAAAGTTGCGCTCTACCAACTGAGCTACTCCCGCGTACGAGTGATTCTAAGCGGACTGCCCTTGTAGCTTCGCCCACGTGAACTGTTGGGCGGTCCGTCGCCGGTGGCAATTCGCGCATCGAACATCACACTGCGCGATCTCGGGCTCGAGGGAAGTCCACGTGAGTTGGCTCATCAAACGCGAGATCGAACCTCGCTTCGTCTTGCGATCGCGATGGTCGAACTCGAGGACGATAGGATCGACTTCGCCGCAATCGATGCAAGGATGGGTCATGAGGTATTCAAAGACCCGTTGACGGCATTCTTCGCGATCGAGTTTCCTCCGAGTAGCTGCGCGCCTTAGATAGCTCGCGCGGTTTCGTGCGTAATGGTTGCGCGCGTACGCGGCCTGGCACGACCGGCATTTGGTCCCGCGAGTTCCGCGTTCCTTGTTCTTGACGGCGAACTCGCTGATCAACTTCGGCTGTCCGCACGTGCAGCACACGCGAGTGGCCGCCAATAGCAGTTGCTCGCCCGTCTGCGCGGGATGCGAGATCACGCGCTCGACGATCGTCTCGACCGTCGTCGCGCTGCGAGTCAACTTGCTCCAGCCAAATTGCAGAGCCGTCCGCCGCCGATGGCAGTTTGCGCAGCGAACGTCGCATTTCTCGATCTCCGCACGCACCTGGGGCCACGGCTTGGTGTTCGCGACTCGTCCGACCTCGCTTCGCTTCGAGGACGGATCCCGGTGATCGAAGTCCAGAAGCACAGGATCTGTGACACCGCAGTCGACACACGGGTGCTCCAGGAGGTATGCGAGTAGCAGCGCCTGGTTCGCGACGCGGTACCCGGACATCCGGGCGACCTCGAGCGCGATGTATGCGTCGCGGTTCGCCAAGTAATGCGCGCGCCTGTATGCGGCCTGGCACTTCCGGCAATGCCGCTGACGCGTCTCCTTGGCGATGTCCGCGAACGCGAACTCTGCCTCGGGCTTCGTTTCGCCGCACATGTAGCAGGTAAGCACGACGACCTCCCGAGGGACCGCGGCGAGCGCCTTTACGTCGGCCTCTAGAACATATGTTCTAGCACACGAGCAGCCAATCCGCAAGGGAATCTTTCGCGGTCAGCGCTTGTCATCCTTCACGCATGCGCTTCTCGAAGGACCTCGTCATCGAACGCGCGATGGTGATCTACGCGCATCCCGACGACGCCGAGTTCGGCTTCGCCGGCACCGTCGCGAAGTGGGCGAAGGCCGGTGTCGAGGTCACGTACTGCATGGTCACCAACGGGGCGTCGGGCTCGCAGGACCCCGACATGACGCGCGAGAAGCTGCGTGACATCCGCTACGTCGAGCAGCGCGAGGCCGCGAAGATCCTCGGCGTCAAACACGTCGTCTTCCTCGGCTACGAGGACGGATACCTCTATCCCACGCTCGAGGTCCGCATGGACGTCGCGCGCCAGGTGCGCATCCACAGACCGGACGTGATCATGGCGATGGATCCGCAGGTGCGC
>DASYUK010000372.1:0-1579 GCA_036001325.1 Thermoanaerobaculia bacterium | reverse complement strand
GCAACCAGAATGTCGTGAAGGCTACATCGGCCGGCGATGCGGAGCTGACGGTCACATCGAGACCGGGTTCGCTGTCGATTCTCGGCAGGATCACGGACTGCTGGGTCGCCGATGAGTACGAACTACACATCGTCGGCGCGTATCACATCGACGGCAGGGCGCATGGCCCGACGCCCGGCCCGGACGGGACGTTCGTCGAGCAGTTCGGCTTCATCTTCTGAATTCGCTACTCCTCGTCGCTCAGCGTGAAGCCGGTCACGCCGATGGGCACTTCACCTTCCTTCGGAGTCGAGCCGCGGCGGCGGCTCGCTTCGATTTTCTTTTCCCCCTCGGCGTCGACCGGTGTGGAGCGCGTCGTCATCTGCGCGCGAGCGCTGGCGAGATAGACCTTCACGCCTTTCTCCGCGTAGATCTGCGCGATCTGCAGCTCGTCGGCGTCGATGACGATGTAGTCGTCGATGCGAGTGGAGTAGATGGCGAATTTTCCGTTCGCCTGCCGGTCGATGCGCCAGGCCATGGCGCAACTATCATAGTCACCACACACCGTGAACGAACATGAAGAGACGGAGCTGAAGCCGCCGCCACCTTCGCCTCAACCGTCGCGACGCGACAGCCGCTTCACCCCGGGGGCGATGGTCGCCGATCGCTTCCGGATCGTGGCGCTGCTGGGGAAGGGCGGGATGGGGGAGGTGTACCGCGCCGAGGATATCAAGCTCGGTCAGCAGGTGGCGTTGAAGTTCCTGCCCATCAGCGTCGCCGCGGATCAAGCGAAGCTCGAGCGTCTTTACGGCGAGGTACGCCTCGGCCGTCAGGTGTCGCATCCGAATGTCTGTCGCGTGTACGACGTGATGGAGTGGAACGGCAATCACTTCATCTCGATGGAGTACATCGACGGCGAGGATCTCGCCTCGCTGCTTCGCCGCATTGGAAAGCTTCCGCAGGACAAAGCGCTCGACATCGCCCGCGATCTCTGCGCCGGCCTCGCCGCCGCGCATCGCCTCGGCATCATTCATCGCGATCTAAAACCGGCAAACGTGATGATCGATGGAAGAGGGACCGCGCGCATCACTGACTTCGGTCTCGCTGCTCTGGTCGATGATGCCAGGCATCGCGGCGAGATCGCCGGAACTCCGGCTTACATGGCGCCGGAGCAGATCGCCGGCGGCGAGGTGACCGCGCGAACGGATCTCTACGCGCTCGGCTTGATTCTCTACGAGGTGTTCACGGGGAAGCGCCTATCCGGAAGTCCGCGCTCGTACAGCCTTTCGCAGGACACGAAGGATATCGATCCCGCCGTTCAACGAGTGATCCTTCGCTGTCTCGAAGAGCGCGTCGAGTCGCGCCCGCAATCGATCCAGGCGGTGATTTCCGCGCTTCCGGGCGGCGATCCGTTGCAGGCGGCGGTCGATGCCGGAGAGACACCGTCGCCGGAGATGGTCGCCGCGGCCGGAGAGTCCGGCGAGCTTCGCCCCGCATACGCATGGGCGCTCCTGATCGCGACGATCCTTCTCATCCTGCTCAACGCCGCGCTGTCGCAGCGAGCGATGTTGTACGGCAGGGTGTCGCTTCCGAAACAACC
>DASYUK010000371.1:0-2342 GCA_036001325.1 Thermoanaerobaculia bacterium | reverse complement strand
CAGCGTCGGCGTCTTGAAATTCTTCGCGTAGCGGTGCGGCGACCAACGTTCGTACAGCTCAGGGTTGTCCCACGGATTGCCTCTGAACTCCCACTCCGGGAACCACAGCTCCTCGGTCACTCCGTACTCAGATTCGAGGTTGTAGACGCCGTCGTGCGAGACAAGCGCTTTGAATCGATCGGTGTGTCCAATGATCCAGTCGATCATGTAGCCGCCATATGAGGCGCCGGCAGCGCCGATGCGATCCGGATCGACATACGGAAGCGCGGCGAACTTGTCGACGCCGGTCATGATGTCAACGTACACCCGGCCGCCCCAGTCGCCGGAGATCTCTTCGACGAAGCGCTGTCCGAATCCGGTCGAGCCTCGGGGGTTCGGCATGAAGATCACATTGCCGCGCGCCGCGAACATCTGTGGATTCCAGCGATACGACCATGCATCGCCCCAAACGCCTTGCGGTCCGCCGTGAATCAGAACGACGCCGGGATACTTCTTCGTCGCGTCAAAACCAGGCGGCGTGACGATCCAACCCTGGATCTGTGTGTTGTCGGCCCCGATCCATGTCGTGCTGGTGGCATCACCCATCCGAATCGTGCCGAGAAGGGCGTCGTTATCGCGCGTGATGCGTGTGGCGCCGCCGATCCCGGCGGCGCTCAGCGAGTAGATGTCGACCGGCCGCCGAAGCGACGCATCATCGAAATAGATCGCCTTGCCGTCGCGACTCACGGCGATCGCGTCGGCAGATCCGGCATCGTAGATCTGGCGGTAGCGACCTTCCAGCGTGACTTCGAAAATCGGTTGCCGTCCGTTCTGAGGCGCGGAGAAATAGATCGTCTTGCTGTCCGGAGCCCATGTGAACGATTCGATCCAGTTCGAGAAGTCCTGCGCAAGCCGGGTCTGCGTGCCGGTGGCGCGGTTGTAAATCCAGAGCTCCCAGAGGTCGGACTCGAATCCCGCGCGTGCCTGCGAGCGGTACGCGATCCACTTGCCGTCGGGTGAGTACTTCGGCGACGTGTCCGCGCCGGTCCGGGTGGTGATGCGCTTCGCTTCTCCGCCGCTGATCGGAACGATGAACAGATCGGAGTTCGTGGAGATCTCGGGACGCTGATCGGTGATGCGCGCGTAGACGAGCTCGCGGCTGTCGGGAGAGAGATCGAACTCATCGCCGCCGCCGATCGAGAATGGAGGGGCATCGAAGGCGCCGGGCGTGAGATCGTGCGGTGCGCCGCTGAACGGATAGAGCACGATGTGAGAGCGCGTCGGTTCCTGCCACGATTTCCAGTGACGATAAAGCAAGCTGGTGATCACTCGTGCTTTGGTCGGTTGATTTGCCGCCGCCGTTGTCTTGTCCTTGATGCACTGCGGTTCCACGCCGCAATCGGGATAGATGTCGGAGACGAGCAACACGCCCGAGCCGTCGGGCATCCACTTCACGCTGGCGGCCCCGCCCTGCAGATCGGTCAATTTGCGCGAGGCATTCGTCGCGACGTCGAAGAGCCAAACCTGTTTCGCGCCGCTGTCGCGGTCGGAGACATACGCGATCGTCTTTCCGTCCGGCGACCATGTCGGACCTTCGTCCTGCTTCACGCCGTCGGTGATCTTTCGCGAATCACCGCCGCCCGAGCGGACGAGATAAATCGCGCTGTGACGATAGTTCGCCGGCAGATCGATCGTGCTGGCGTCGTACGCGATCCATTTTCCATCGGGCGAGACCTGCGGCGCGCCGATGCGGCGGATGGCGGCCAGGTCATCGAAAGTGATGGGACGCTGCGCGAGCGCGGCCGTGGCAATGAACAGAATGACGATTGCGAATCTTCGAATCATCGTATGTACCCCAGGCTCCGGAGACTGTCGTAGTACTCCTGATTCACTTTCGTTGGAGACGCCGTGGCATTCCGCGGGCCGTATGTCGGTATGCGCGGAACGGTTCCGATCAACGTTTGGCCGGGCATCTCATCCGACGCCGGAAAGCCAAGCAATGCGCACACCGTCGGCGCGACATCGAACGCCGCAGCCGGCTTTCGGATCGGAATCGTCGAGGCGATGGTCGCGTATCCGCTCTGCGATTCTCCCGGCAGCCCGATCACTAGAACGTCGTATCCGCGCTCGCGCGCCGCGCGGACGAGCGCATTCAGTCCATCGAGCGCGCGGATCGACATCGTCACGCGCGAGGCGGGGTCAATCGCGAGCCGATTGAGGACGATGTCGAGCGCCGGAAGGTACACCGTCGCGAACTGCGCGTGCCCGGCATCGACCTCGCGGAGAAAGCGCCGCGTAGCACCGATATCGACGCCGAGCGCGTCGCTGCGGGCAGCGCCGAAGATCGTTTGCTGTCCGATCGA
>DASYUK010000370.1:0-11635 GCA_036001325.1 Thermoanaerobaculia bacterium | reverse complement strand
GGATGGGAGTTGCCGGTTCAGTATTCCGGAATCATCGAAGAGCACCAAGCGGTGCGGACGAACGTCGGTGTCTTCGACGTCTCGCACATGGGCGAAATCACGGTGCGCGGGAAACAGGCGCTCGAGCTTCTGCAGAAATCGACGTGCAACAATGTCGGCAAGCTCGATGACGGTCGCGCGCAGTACAACGGCCTGCTCTACCCGACGGCAGGTTTTGTCGACGATCTCTGGGTGGGTCGAAGAGGCGAGAACGATTACTTGCTCGTGGTCAATGCGGCGAATTCCGACAAGGACTTCGAATGGCTATCCGACTGCGCAAAGGGGATGGACGTCGAGGTTCGCAATGTGAGCGACGATTACGCTCTTCTCGCGCTACAGGGTCCGAACGCGCAGCGCATTTTGCAGCCGCTCACGAACATCGATCTTTCGCAACTCAAGTACTACCGATTCTCCAAAGCAAAGATCGACGGCGCCCACGGCATGATCTCGCGAAGCGGATACACCGGCGAGGATGGCTTCGAGATTTTCCTCTCGCCTGACGATGCGCCGCGCATCATGCGCAAACTCATCGACGCCGGCGTGAAGCCCTGCGGCCTTGGCGCCCGCGACACGCTGCGCCTGGAAGCGAAGATGGCGCTGTACGGAAACGACATCGATCATTCCACGACCCCGATCGAGGCCGACCTCGCCTGGATCGTGAAGCTCGAGAAGGGCGATTTCATGGGGCGCGAAGTCCTGGAGCGTGAGAAGAACGAAGGTCCGCGCCGCAAGCTGGTCGGCTTCGAGATGATCGACCGCGGCATCGCCCGCCATGGTTATCCGATCGTCGAAGGAGGCGAGGAAATCGGCGTCGTCACCAGCGGAACTCATTCTCCGACATTGAAAAAACCGATCGGTCTCGCATATCTTCCGCTCGACAAATCGGCCCAGGGCTCCGAGTTCACAATCCTAGTTCGCGGCAAAGAAACTCGGGCGCGTGTCGTCCCGACGCCGTTCTACAAGCGGGCCAAATAGAAGGAGCGACGATGGCGAATACTCCTGAAGACAACCGGTACGCCAAGAGTCACGAATACATCCACGTGGAAGGCGACGGCGGGACGATCGGCATCACCCACTACGCGCAGAAGGAGCTCGGTGACGTCGTGTTCGTCGAGCTTCCTCAGGTCGGAACGCAGCTCGAGATGGGCGACGAGCTCGGGAGCATCGAATCGGTCAAGGCGGTATCGGAATTGTTCTCTCCTGTCAGCGGAGAAGTCACCGAAGTGAATGAAGCGCTCGCCGACAAACCGGAGCTGGTGAATACCGACCCGTACGGCGACGGTTGGATGATCAAGATCCGCCTCAGCTCTCCCGACGAAGTCGACGAGCTGATGACGGCCGAGGATTACGATGATTACGTTTTGGCTGAATCAGGAAAGTGAGTCGTTGGTCGTTAGTCGTTAGCCCTTAGAAGTCCGCTAACGACCAAGGACTAAGGACCAAGGACGGCAATGCTCCCAAACCCAACCGATCCGAAAAACGCCCATCGTTACATCCCCAACTCGAGCGATGACATCCCGGAGATGCTTCGCGTCATCGGCGTCGACTCGATCGATCGTCTTTTCGACTCGATTCCGAGCGATGTGAAGCTCAACCGTCTGCTCGACATCCCCGGCCCCTGGTCGGAGGTCGAGTCGCGGCGATGGTTCCGGCAGCTCGCTGCGCGCAACAAGACAGCCGTCGATCATGTGTCGTTTCTCGGCGGCGGCGCGTACGCGCACGATCAGCCGGCATGCATCGATCAATTACTGCTCCGCGCCGAGTTCCTCACTTCGTACACGCCGTATCAGCCCGAGGTCTCGCAGGGAACGCTGCAGTCGATTTTCGAATATCAGACGCACCAATGTCTGCTGACCGGTCTCGATGTCGCGAACGCTTCGCTCTACGACGGGTCGACCGCGTTGTGCGAAGCGGTGCTCCTCACCGAGCGAGTCGGCAAGGAGAAGAAGAGAGTCGTCATCGCGAGGAGCGTTCACCCGCAATACACCGCGACGGTCCGCACGTATGTACAGAATCTCGGCATCGACATCGTTGAGGTGGGATGGAAGAGCGACGGGCGCATCGATCTCGACGCGCTTCGCGCAGCATGCGATGGCGCGTTCGCGATCGCGGTGCAGTCGCCGAACTTCCTCGGTGTCATCGAAGACTACGACGCGATCGCATCGATTCCGAATGTGACGAAGATCGCCGTGATCACCGAGGCAACGTCGCTCGGAATTCTCGCGCCGCCGGGAGCGCATGGATTCGACATCGCGGTCGGCGAAGGACAGGCGTGGGGAATCCCGACGCAGTTCGGGGGGCCTTACGTCGGCTTCATGGTTGTGAAAGACGCGCTGAAGCGGCACATGCCCGGGCGTCTCGTCGGGGAGACCGTCGATGTCGACGGCAAGCGTGCCTATGTGCTGACGCTGGCCACGCGCGAGCAGCACATCCGCCGCGGCAAGGCGACTTCGAACATCTGCACGAACGAGGCACTCATCGCGCTCGGAGCAAACATCTATCTTTCGCTGATGGGCAAGAATGGATTGCGCGAAGTCGGCGAGCAGTGCCTCCAGAAGGCGGCATACTTGCGCGCGAAACTGGGCGATTTCGTCGAGCTGCCGTTTGCCGGTCCGGTCTACAACGAGTTCGTCGTGCGCACGCCGTTCCCGGCGACACAAATCCTCGGCGACCTCGAGCACGAGAAGATCCTCGGCGGCATTCCGCTCGGCGATTTTTATCAAGGGCACGACAATGACTTCCTCGTGGCCGTGACCGAGCTTCATTCGCGGGAGCAGCTCGATCATTATGCCGGTGTATTGAGAGCGGCGATTTCGCGGGAGCGATGATGACGGAAGTACTCGAAAAGGAAACGACCGGCACTGCGACGCCTCAGGGCGCGACTCGCGAGCGTCTGATCTTCGAGCATTCGAAGCGCGGACGGCGCGGGTATCAACTGCCGGCGCTGGATGTTCCCGCGGTCGAGAATCTCCTTCCCGCGAATCTCCGTCGCGCCGAGATCGCCGATGAAGTCGAAGTTTCGGAAGTCGATGTCATCCGTCACTTCACGCGCCTGTCGAAGCTGAACGTCTCCATCGATGCGGGCTTGTATCCACTCGGCTCGTGCACGATGAAGCACAACCCGCGCATCAACGAGGAGATCGCACGCACGCCCGGTTTTGCGCTATCGCATCCGCTGCAGGCCGATCATCAGGTGCAGGGAAACCTGGAACTTCTGTGGTGGCTCGAACAGAGTCTGAAGGAGATCTTCGGCATGCCGCGCGTCACGTTGCAGCCGGTGGCCGGCGCGCACGGCGAGCTGACCGCGATCCTGATGGTGCATAAGGCGCTCGCGAAGGGCGGCAATGCGCGCAAGTACATCCTCATCCCCGACTCCGCACACGGGACGAATCCCGCCTCAGCGGCGTTCGCCGGCTATCAGGTCAAGGAGCTGAAGTCGAACAGTCGCGGCACCCTCGATCTGCACGTTCTCGAGGAGGCGGTCAACGAAGATGTCGCCGCTCTCATGATCACCGTACCGAACACGCTGGGCGTGTTCGAGAACGAGATCCAGGCGATGGCGAAGATCCTCCACGCCAAAGGCGCGTATCTCTACTGCGACGGCGCGAACCTCAACGCCTTCGTCGGAGTGGCGCGGCCGGGCGACATGGGCATCGACGTCATTCACTCGAATCTGCACAAGACGTTTTCCACGCCTCACGGTGGTGGCGGACCGGGCGCAGGTCCCGTCGGTGTGTCGGAGCGACTCATTCCGTTCATTCCCACGCCGACCGTCGAGCGCCGCGAAGACGGCACATTCTTCCTCGACCACTCACATCCCCACTCCATCGGGCGCATGCGCGCGTTCAACGGAAACTTCAACGTGCTCGTTCGCGCGCTGACGTACATGCGCTCGATGGGTCCGACCGGACTTCGGCGGATCGCGCAGATCGCGGTGCTCAACGCGAACTACATCCGCGCGCGGCTGAAGGGGCCGTATTACCTTCCCTACGACGCGCCATCGCTGCATGAAGTCGTCTTCAACGACAAGAATCAGACCGCGCACGATGTCCACACGCTCGACATCGCCAAGCGCCTGATGGATTACGGCTTTCATCCGCCGACGATCTACTTCCCGCTGATCGTCTCCGGTGCTTTGATGATCGAGCCGACCGAGAGCGAGCCGAAGGAAGAGCTCGACGCGTTCTGCGACGCAATGCTCGCGATCGCTCGCGAGTGCGAGGAGCGACCGGAGCTGGTGCGGAGCGCGCCGCATACGACGCCGGTGCGGCGGCTGGATGAGGCGAGAGCGGCACGGCAGCCGGTCTTGCGCTGGAAGAAATGATCAGTGCCCTCTCCCACCGGGAGAGGGTGGCGCGAAGCGCCGGGTGAGGGGCGAGCCCCTCATCCGCGGCTTCGCCGCACCTTCTCCCGCGGGGAGAAGGCGTTAGCGTTGCAGTACACTCAACCGTGTATCCCGAGGACGACGATACTGATCGATTCGATCGAACGATGTCGGTTCGTCGCATGTCGACGAGTCCGGGCACCGAGGTCGTCGACAAGCGCGCCGCCGAGCGTCGCCAGTCGAACACGCGCATCCTCTCGGTCACCCTCATCGTCATCGCGATTCTCTACATCGCGCGGACTGTGCTGGTGCCGATCGCGCTGGCGATCCTCTTCTCGTTCCTTCTGACACCGATCGTTCGTTTTCTGGAGCGATCGTTTCTCCGCCGCACCGGAGCAATCGTTCTCTCCCTCGGTCTGACGATCACCGGACTCGGATTCGGCGGATGGTGGATCTATCAGCAGTTCAGCGACGTGGCGCAGGAGTTCGCACAGACCGCAGCCAGCGGCCACATCGAGGAGAAGCTGAAGTATCTCCGCTCCCGGACGGGCGGCACGCTGGCGATCTTCGAGCGGACGCTGCAGCGCGTGGCTGATGCGCGCGAGCATCCCGAAAAAGCCGATCTCAAGGTCCGTGTGATCCCCGAGCGGAAATCGATTCCGGAGCGCTACGAATTGGTCGCGCCACAAGTCGAAGTCGTGGCGGCGGGATTCCTCGTCGTCGTGCTCGTCTTCTTCGTCCTGCAGGATCGCGAGCAATTACGCGACAAGATGCTGCGTCTGGCCGGACGCGCACACCTCACCGTCACGACGCAGGCGATCGGAGAGACATCCGAGCGCATCAGCCAATACCTGCTGACGATCGCGCTGCTCAATATCGGCTTCGGCCTGCTTATCGGGCTCGGCTTGTGGTTGTTGCGAGTGCCGCACGCAGCGCTGTGGGGTGTGATCGCCGGACTGCTCCGCTTCGTGCCGTACATCGGCGCAGTCATCAGCGCGGCCCTGCCGACGTTTCTCGCCCTTGCCGTTTTTCCGAACTGGTACAGCGCGCTCGCGGTTCTCGGCCTCTTCATCTTCAGCGATCAGTTGATCGGCGGCTTCGTCGAACCGATCGTCGTCGGACATCGCGTCGGCGTTTCGCCGATTGCGCTTCTCGTCGCCGCGATCTTCTGGGGATGGTTGTGGGGTCCGGTCGGTCTGCTGCTGGCGACGCCGATCACGGTATGTCTGACCGTCGGCGGAGAGTTCATCCCGGCACTGCGCATCTTCTCGATCATGTTCGGCAGCGAGGATCCGCTCGAAGGCTATCTGAGTTTCTACAATCGCCTCCTGCTGCGCGATCGCACCGGCGCGATCGCCATCGCCGATCGTCACTCCGAGGCGGCGACGATGGAAGAGATGTTCACGGATCTCTTCATCCCGACGCTCACGTTCGCGCAGGAAGAGCTGGAGCGCAAACGCATCACGCCGGCACACGATCACTTCATCAAGGACGTCATCCGCGAGTTGATCATCCGTTTCGGCGACCGCAATGCGGGGACTCCCGATCCCGAGCGCCACATCGTCGCCGTCTCCGTCGCCGGCGAGCGCCTTTCTCTCGGCACGCTGATGCTCACGCAGCTTCTGCGCGCGGAGGGGCATTCGGTCGACTACTTCACCGATCTCCCCGATCCCGAGCTCGTTGCGTTCATCAATGAAGTGAAGCCGGAGGCGGTGTTCATCTCCTGCTCGAATATGGATCACGTCGAACAGGGATACGCGCTCCTGCGACTGCTCGCCGAGAATTTCCCCGATCTGATGATCGTGGCGGGCGGCTCCGGCTTCGCGCGCGATCACGCCAAGACCCTCGCCGCCGGCGCGACCTACGTGCCGTCGACGCTCACCGAAGCGAAGGAAGATTTCCTGACGCGACGGAAAGGCGGGAAGAAGAAGACGTCGCGGAGCATCACGTTCTCGGGTCAGCGATTCAGAGTTCCGCCGCCGGCGTAGCCGATCATCCCGGCGGCCAGCCGAAATTTCTCCCGCCCAGAATGTGAAAGTGGATGTGGAACACCGTCTGGCCCGCGGCTTCACCGGTATTGATCACCACTCGATAGCCTTCGTTCGTGAGTTGCAGGTCGCGCGCGATCTGCGCGGCGCGTAACAGAACGGTTCCGACAATGCCCGTATCGCCGTCCTTCATCTCATCGAGCGTGGCGATGTGCTTTCGCGGCACGATCAGTACGTGCGTGGGCGCCTGCGGGTTGATGTCCTGAAATGCGACGACGTCGTCATCTTCGTAGACTTTCTTCGCGTTGATCTCGCCGGACGCAATGCGGCAGAAGAGACAGCGATCGTTACCCATGCGCGGATAATACGATGACGCGCGCGATGCCGGCGAGATCGGGCACGAGCTCCTCGACGTCGAATTGTTTCGCGGCCGCCAGGTCTCGCAATGCGTTCTCCTGACCGAACCCGATCTCCATGATCAAGCGCCCTTCCGCTCGCAGCAGCGCACGGCTCTCATCCAGAATGCGCTCGATGATCTCTGTGCCGCGCGTCCCCGGTGTCAATGCGCCGCGCGGCTCATAATCGCGAACCTCTACTGCCAGCGCCTTCAGTTCGGTTTCACAGATGTATGGAGGATTCGAGACGATCATGTCGAAGCTTCCACGCACGGCATTGAGCACATCGCTCGCCGCGAACGACACGTGCGATGCCAGCCGCGCGCGATTCTTCGCCGCCAGCGCGAGAGCGGCGAGCGACACGTCGACGCCGACGACGCACAGGTCGGCGCGCTCGCGCTCGATGGAGATCGCGATGCAGCCACTGCCGGTCCCGATGTCGATGACTCGCGCGCCCCGCGGCGCGCGTGCGAGCGCCGTTTCCACGACCAGCTCCGTCTCCGGCCGCGGAATCAGAACGCGGTCGTCGACGAGAAACTCACGGGAGAAAAATTCGGTCTTTCCGCGGATGTACTGCAGCGGCTCGCCGGCATAACGGCGCGCGATCAGTTGCTCCAGATGGGCCGCGTCGACATCCTCATCGCCGTGGCTGATGACGTAAGGAAGCGATTTGCCGAGCATGTCGCTGAGCAGTACATCGACGTCGCGCGGATTGATTCCGCGCTGCAGCGCCTCTTCGCGGTGACGAGCGCGCACGGTCGCCAAACGCTCGACCATCATGTCCCCTCTCCCGTGGGGAGAAGGCCCTCAATCTTCCTCATAGGTCAATTCCAAGAACACGTCCTCCAGCGGACTGCCCGGCCGTCCCGCGGCCTCTTTCAGCTCGGACGTCACGCCGGTGGCGATGATGCGCCCGCGGTGCAGAATCGCGATGCGATCGCAAACCGCCTCTGCCACTGAGAGCGTGTGCGTCGTGAGAAAGACAGTCTTCCCTTCGTCGGCGAGACGGCGGAGCAGAACCTTCACCTGCCGCTGCGCGAGCGCGTCGAGTCCCACCATCGGTTCATCGATGATGAGCACCCGCGGATCGTGCACCAGCGCGGCGATGATCACGAGCTTCTGCTTCATCCCGTGCGACAGGTTCTCGATCCGCGCGTCGGCCCAATCGTAGAGATCGAAGTACCGCAGCAGCTCGATCGCGCGCGACTCGCAGTCGCGCCATTCACTGTTGTAGAGGTTCGCCACGAACTGCAGCAGCTCGCGGCCCGTCAGCTTTTCGTAAAGGTACGGCCGGTCGGGGACGTAACCGGTGATCTTCTTGGCCGACACGCCGTCGTGGACGATATCGACGCCGTTGACCCGCACGTCACCTGACGTCGGCAGCGACAGGCCGGCCAGGATCCGAATCGTCGTTGTCTTCCCCGCCCCGTTCGGTCCGAGGAAGCCGAAGATCTCACCCGGCGCGACGGTCAGGCTCAGGCGATCCACGGCGGTGAAGTCGCCGTATTTCTTTGTCAGATCTCGGATTTCGATCATGAGCAACTCTATGCAGACGTTATCATCGCCGCGCCCGGTAAACCTTCGGGAGCCTGAGCCGTAACACCAGATGGCAGAACGTGAGCAGCTCGACGACCGCGCTCTGGTCGAGCGCATCCTCGGGGGCGATCGTGATCGCTTCAGCGACCTGGTGTCGCGTTATGAAAAACGTGTCATCAATTATGTCTACAGGATCACGCATCGCTATGAAGACGCTCACGATGTGACGCAGGACATTTTCGTGAAGGTCTATCTTGCGCTCGATCGATACGATCCGAAGTACCAGTTCTCGACCTGGTTGTTCCGGATCGCGCAGAACAGCGCCATCGACGCGCTGCGGAAGAAGACCATCCCAGAGGTGCCGTTGATGCGGACGACGGACGATGAGCCGGGCGGGAAGGAGCGCGAGTTCGCCGACAGCGGCATCTCGCCTTATCGCGCTTTGAAGAACAAGCAGCTCGGCGCGGCGATCGACAGAGCCGTCGAGAAGCTGCCCGCCGATTATCGCGAGCTCATTCAACTACGACACTTCGCCGAATTGTCCTACGAGGAGATCGCTTCGATGAAGAAGCTTCCCCTCGGCACCGTGAAGAACAAACTCTTTCGAGCGCGAAATCTGCTGAAGGAAGCGCTCGATCCGTTCGTGGAACCGTTATGAATCGTGAATCGTGTCAGCGGTATCTCGAGGATCCGGAGGCGAACGCATCGCATCTCGCGGAATGCGCGGAGTGTCGCGCGCTCGCAGAGTCGCTCGAGCTGAAAGTGGAGGACAGGCGCCCTCGCCTGTCGGCCGAGCTCCCTCTCGCGCCATGGGAAGGCGCAGGTCATCGTTCGTGGTCACTCGTCATCGCGGGAGCAGTCGTCGTGGCGCTGATCGCGGCGTTTTTCTTCATGGCGACCGGTTCATCTCCATTGCGCGTGTTGGCGAATCTGCCCTCCGCTGATGTTCTGATCTCGACTCTTCGTCACATCGGCTCTGCTGCTCAAAACGCACCGGCGTCGTGGCAGGTCATCGTCGGTGTTCTGTTCGTGGTCGTGAACGCGATCTTCGTTGCGTTGCTGCGTCGCGCGCCTCGAGGGATCGATGTTTAAGCGCGTGCTCGTGCCGGCGATGGCGGTGGCGGCGATGCTCGCCGTCATGTTCGTCGTCCTTCCCGCCGGTGCGGTCGGGAACGACCGCGCGATCCGGTCGCGGCAGTCGCACGATCGATATGCGTTCGGCCACGACACGATCATCAGCTCGGCGGTCGCCGGAAGCGTGCAGGCATACGGCGGCTCGATCGACGTGCGTGATGTGATCGATGGCGATCTTCTGGTCTTCGGCGGCAACGTCACGTTCTCCGGGCGCGGTCGCGTGAACGGCAATGTCGTTTATGCGGGCGGCCGCATCGTCAACGGCGAAGGGCGCATCGGTGGACAGGCGTATCCACTGGCGAGCATTGGAGGCGCGGCCGCGTCGATGACGAAGACAGCGGTCGTGCTCTCACTGCTCTTCGTGTGGTTGGTCGCAGCCGTGGTGGTGACACTTGCCAGCGGACGCGAAGTGCGCTTTTCATCGATCGAGATTCGCGCCAGCGCATTGCACTGCTTCGTCCTCGGTCTCGTGGCGCTGACGAGCTTCGTGCTAACGGCGATCATGTTCAGCTACCTCGTTCCGTATCTCATCGGCATCCCACTACTCGCAGCGCTGGCCGTATTCGCGATCCTGACGAAGATCTATGGGATGGTGGCGGTGTTTCACGCTGTGGGCACCTTGATCGCGGGAGCCCGAACGCATGAACAGCTCGCATCGCGCAAGTGGCTGCGCGGCGACGTGGCGATGGTCGTCGTCGGCGTCCTCCTTCTCGGTGCGATCCGATTCATCCCGGTGATCGGCGCGATTGCGTGGAGTGCGGCATCGGTGTTCGGCATCGGCGTCGCGCTGGCGACGAAGTTCGGCCGCCGTGAGCCGTGGTTCCTGGTCTGGCGCCCCGCGGAGGCGTAAGTGCTTTTGCTCCCGGTCGCGGCGTTCTGTCTGGTCGCCGCCGTAGCGTCGGGCGATCGTGAGTTTGCCAACCCGGCGCGGGTGACGATCGCCGGTTATTCCGGCGAGGCCATGGAGCCGTTTCTGACGCGCGACGGATCGATTCTCATCTTCAACAATTCGAACGCCGTACCCACGGAGACGGATCTCCACTGGGCGGAGCGGGTCGATGACTTGACGTTTGCCTATCGCGGAAAGGTCGAAGGAGCCAACTCGTCATCGCTCGACGCCGTCGCGACGGTCGATTCATCGGGGAATGTCTATTTCGTGACGACGCGAAGTTACGACGACACGCTCATGTCGATCTATCGCGGCCGGTTCCACCACGGAGTGGTCAGCGACGTTGCGCCGATTTCCGGCGTCAGTCGCGGAGTGCGGGGACAGATCAACTTCGATGTGGAAGTGAGCGCCGACGGCACCACGCTTTACTTCACCGATGGACTGTTCACTGGCGGCCCCGTGCCCGCAGCCGCCGATCTGGCGATCGCGAAGCGCGGCGAGAACGGCAAGTTCCGCCGCATCGAAGGCGACACGCTATCAGCCATCAACACGAACGCGCTGGAGTACGCCGCCTGCATCTCGGTAGATCAGCGCGAACTGTTTTTCACCCGGATCGTTGACGGCGAACCGGCGATCTATCGCAGCACGAGGCCGGACACCTCGTCGCAGTGGGGCTCGCCGCGTCGACTGTGGGCCGTCGTCGGATTTGCAGAGGCGCCGACGATCGCTCCCGGAGGAAACGCGCTCTATTACCATGCGCGACGAGATGGGCACATGGTCATCGAGCGCGTGACGCGTCAGCCGGTCTCGCGGCGAAGGGCCGTTCGCCGACATTAGCCGGAAATGGAGGTTTGCCAGCGAGCGACATCAGCAGCGTGTTCGTTCAACACGTCGGTCGACATCGTCCCGGCAGTGAGGATTAAATGTTATCGACGATCGCGCGCGCGAACTCGGAAGTCTTCACCTTGGTCGCGCCCTGCATCTGGCGCTCGAGGTCATACGTGACCTTCTTCTGTGCGATCGTCTTGGCGATGCCGCGCTCGATCGCATCGGCCGCCTCCCACCACTTCATGTGGCGCAGCATCATGACGCCGGAGAGAATCAACGACCCGGGATTGATCACATCCTGATTCGCATACTTCGGCGCGGTGCCGTGCGTCGCTTCGAAGATCGCCACTTCATCCGACTCGTTCGAGCCGGGCGCCATTCCCAGCCCGCCGACCTGCGCGGCCAGCGCGTCCGAAAGATAGTCGCCGTTCAGGTTCGTCGTCGCGATCACCGAATACTCCGACGGTCGCAGCAAGACCTGCTGGAACATGTTGTCAGCGAT
>DASYUK010000369.1:0-16909 GCA_036001325.1 Thermoanaerobaculia bacterium | reverse complement strand
CAATGGGCGGCGGCAGAATGGCGCGCGGGAAACTTCAAGAACTGGCCCTCGTTCCGCCTGCCGAAGCCGCTCCTCTTCGACAAGCTCGTTCCGACGGAAGAGATCGACGAAGTGCGATTCGGCGGCGTCCCCGATCACTTCCGCCGCCGCGACGGATTCAAGCTCACCGACAACCGCGCCACGCCGCGCACGATCACCGATCAATCGCACTACTGCATCTGGTGTCACGAACGCCAAAAAGACTCGTGCGCGCACGGCTTCCTCGACAAGAACGGGACGTACAAACCGAATCCTCTCGGCATGGCGCTCGAGGGGTGCCCTCTCGACGAAAAGATCGGCGAGATGAATTACCTGCGCGCGGAAGGGGAATCGATCGCTTCGCTGGCGATGGTGATGATCGATAACCCGATGTGTCCCGGCACCGGCCATCGCATCTGCAACGACTGCATGCGCGCCTGCATTTTTCAGAAGCAGGATCCGGTCGACATCCCGCAGATCGAGAGCGGCGTGCTCACCGATGTCCTCTTCCTGCCGTGGGGATTCGAGATCTATTCGCTGCTGACGCTCTGGAATCCGCTGAACGTCAAGCGCCCGGTCGCATTGCCATACAACCGCAGGAACGTCCTCGTCGTCGGCCTCGGTCCGGCCGGTTATACACTCGCGCACTTTCTTGCGAACGAAGGCTTCGGCGTGGTCGCGATCGACGGTCTGAAGATCGAGCCGCTCGATCGCAAGTACGTCGACGAGCCGATCCGCGACGCACGCGCGCTATGGGACGAGCTCGACGATCGCATTCTCGCCGGCTTCGGTGGCGTGTCGGAGTACGGGATCACTGTCCGCTGGGACAAGAACTTTCTGAAAGTCATCCGCATCGCGCTCGAGCGCAAGAAAAATCTGCGCGTCTATGGCGGTGTGCGCTTCGGCGGCACGCTCACGATTCACGACGCGTTCGACGAGCTGGGATTCGATCACATCGCCATCGCTGCGGGCGCCGGAACGCCGACCGTCGTGCGCATGAAAAACAATCTCATCCGCGGCATCCGCAAGGCGTCGGACTTTCTGATGGCGCTGCAACTCACCGGCGCGTTCAAAAAGAATTCGTTGGCCAACCTGCAGGTGCGTCTGCCGGCGGTCGTCATCGGCGGCGGACTGACCGCGATCGACACCGCGACCGAGCTCTTCGCCTACTATCCCGTTCAGGTCGAGCGGATCCTCGAACGCTACGAATCGCTGTCGTCAGAGTTCGGCGAATCGACGCTGCGCTCCGCGTATGACGCGGAGGAGCAGCGCATCCTCGATGAATTCCTGGAGCACGGACGCGCGATTCGCGCGGAGCGGAAGCGCGCCGCCGCTGCCGCCGAAAAGCCGAATTTCATTCCACTGGTGCGATCGTGGGGCGGCGTGACGATCGCCTATCGCAAGTCGATGCTCGACTCTCCCGCGTATCGCCTCAACTACGAAGAGATCGCGAAGTCGTTCGAAGAGGGCATCGCCTACGCGGAGAATCTCTCCCCCGTCGAAGCAGCGCCGGACGAATTCGGTCATGTGCAATCGATTCTGTTCGAGAAACAGATCGTCGAGGACGGCCGCTGGAAAGACTCCGGCAACATCGTCGAGCTTCCGGCGCGATCGGTGATGGTCGCTGCGGGCACGAGCCCGAACGTGATCTACGAGAAAGAGCATCCCGGCACATTCAAGCTCGACAAGTGGAAGCAGTTCTTCCAGGCGTACATGGTCAATGAGAAGACGGAGCTCGTCGAAGTCGAAGACCCGATGACGCATTCCGGCTTCTTCACCTCGTATCAACATCCCGGTCATCGCGAGAAGCTGATCTCGTTTTACGGTGACAACCATCCGCGCTACGCCGGCAATGTCGTCAAAGCGATGGCTTCGGCGAAGGACGGGTACCCGCACATCCTGAATCTCTTTCCGCGCGAGACGGGAGACCCGGCGAAATGGAACGCGCTCGTCGAAAAACTCGACGACGGTCTCGTCGCGCGCGTGCACGAGGTCAATCGGCTGACGCCGACGATCGTCGAAGTCGTCGTTCGCGCGCCATTCGCTGCGCGAAAGTTTCAGCCGGGGCAGTTCTTCCGCCTTCAGAACTTCGAATCGAACGCGGCCGAAGTCGACGGCACGCGGCTGGCGATGGAAGGCATCGCTCTCACCGGCGCCTGGACGGATGTCGATCGGGGATTGCTGTCGCTCATCATTCTGGAGATGGGCGGCTCGTCGCGTCTGTGCGCGATGCTCAAGCCGGGCGAGCCGGTCATCGTCATGGGTCCGACCGGCGCGCCGACCGAGATTCCGAAGAACGAGACCGTGCTCCTCGCCGGCGGTGGCCTCGGCAACGCGGTGCTCTTCTCGATCGCGAAGGCGTTGCGCGACAACGGTTGCCGTGTCATCTACTTCGCCGGCTACAAGAAACGGCAGGATGTGTTCAAGCGCGACGAGATCGAGGCCGGCACCGATCAGGTGATCTGGGCCGTCGACGCCGCCGAGATGATTCCGCCGCGGCGCGAGCAGGATCTCGCCTTCGTCGGCAACATCGTGCAGGCGATGGTGTGGTATGCATCCGAGCCGCGCCTGTTTGATTTGAAACACGCGTCGCGCGTCATCGCCATCGGCTCCGACGGCATGATGCGCGCGGTGAAGGAAGCGCGGCATGGCGTGCTCGCGCCTTTCCTCGCGCCCGATCACGTCGGCATCGCCTCGATCAACTCGCCGATGCAATGTATGATGAAGCAGGTCTGCGCGCAGTGCCTGCAGCGTCACGTCGATCCGAAGACGGGCAAAGAGTCGTTCATCTTCTCCTGCTTCAATCAGGATCAGCACATCGACGAGGTCGATTTCGTCAATCTGCGCGCGCGCTTGCGCCAGAACACCGTGCTGGAGAAGCTGACGAATCTCTGGCTCACGCGCTGCCTGGCGAGTGAGCAACAAGCAGCCGTGTAACCTCCGCGGGATTCGAGAACAGACACGCATGCGCGCCAGGCACTCTCACGATGTCCGGCATGTCAGGTAACGGATCGCGCTCGCCGGCGATCATCAGACCTGAAGGTGGTTCGTTGCGGATATCTCCCAACGATCGGTAAAACGTCGTCCACCACCGTGCGAGGCCCGTGTTCCAGTACGCGGGAATGACGTACGCGTACAACGCGAGCGGCTCGCGAAACGCGTCGAGCAACAGACGCCGCAGCAATCGCCCCATTGGATGACGCGCGCGCGTCCACAACGGACCAACACAGACGAGCTCGCGCACGAGATCGGGCCGTAATCGCGCCACGTGACCGACGATGTTGCAGCCGAGTGAATGACCGACCCAGATCGCATTGCGCATCGAGAGCGCATCGGCCCAATCGATCAGCTTGCGTGCGTGCTCGACGGGACTCAGCGGCTCGACCAGATCGGGCGCAATCGCATGCAATCCGCTGTCGAATAGTGCGCTCGCAAGATGACCGAGGTACGCGCTCGACATGCCGAGGCCGTGGATGAGGACGGCGTCGCGGCGTGTACCAGCTTGGCGGTACGCGATATGGCTTGCGACACCGGTGATCGGCCACGCAAATGGAGGACGGGCGATCTCGCCTGTCCGGACAGGCAGGATTGCCTGTCCTCTATCGACCTCGCGAAGAAACTCGAGCAGCGCCGCATTGAACGCTGCGGGGTTCTCCCACATCGGAATGTGACCGGCGTTCGGGATCGTCACGAGCCGCGACGCCGGAATCATCTCTTTCAACTGGCGCGCGTATGACAACGGAACGAGCGGATCGCGGTCGCCCCACAACAACAGCGTCGGCACGCGAATGCTTTTGATCAAGGGCCGAGCGTCGTCCCGCAGCAGACGCGCGAACGCGACCGCGATCGACATCGGGCCGCTGCGCAGTGCGTCTCGCGCGAGAATCGTCGAGAATGACAGCGCGCCGCGCGGGATGATGATGTTCGCGAGATGCCGGCCGGGAGCGAGCTCGAACGGGATGCCCGTCGTATTCACCAGCGTCAACGACCGCACGAGATCGGGTCGCGCCGCGGCAAGATGAATCGCCGTGTGCCCTCCCATCGAGACGCCGACGACATGCACCGGCTCCTGGAACGCCGATTCAATCCAGCGTCCGAGCAGCGCTGCGACGTCGCGGAATCCGAGAGGCAGCGACGATCGCTGGATGAAGAATCGATTGCGTCCGAATCCGACCAGATCGACCGCCACGACGAGATGCTCGGCAGCGAGCGCGTCGATGTTGCGCCGCCACCAGTCGGCCGATCCGCCCAGACCATGAATCAGAACGACCGGCGTGCCGTTTCCCGCGCGCGTTTCGAAGAAACGGTACGGAGGAAGAAGGACTTCACGGGACGTCGTTACCGCGACAGCCGCCCCTCTTCCACCATCAAACAGCGGTCCTGGACAACCTTGATGCCCGCCTCGGCGAGGCGTCGCGCTGCCTCGTCATTGCGGATGCCGAGCTGGAACCAGACGCTCTTCGGTTTCGCGGCGATGATGTCGTCGATGTGCGGCGGAATGTCGTTCGGGCGCCGGAACACATTCACCATATCGATCGGTCGTCCGATGTCCGCGAGCTTCCGGAAGACTTTTTTGCCGAGGATCTCGGTGACGTCGGGAAAGTAGACGGGAACTGGAACGATTTCGTAACCGGCCGCAGCCATGTGCGCGGGCACGTAATGCGCCGGCTTGCCGGAGTGCGACTCAGGCTTGATGCCGAGAACCGCGATGATTTTCGTCGATCGGATCAGATCCAGGATCGCCTTCGTATCGGTAATCAGATTCGACTTCCAGTCAGTCATAGTCGTCAGGAATATCACACGCCTGTAGGGCCTTTCGTTTTTCGTACCAAATAACAAAATGGGGTCAGGTCTTCGATTTTCAGTTTTCTTCTTCAGGTCGTAGAAAAGACTGAAAATTAAAGACCTGACCCCAACGGATCACCAACGGATCAGCTTGATGAAACGACTCGTCACGTTCTTCTTCGCTCTCGCTCTTGCCTCGACTCTCTCTGCCGCGACGCAGCGTTACATCGTTGCCACGCGCGCTTTCGTCCCGGTTGCCCGCGCGGCGGTGATGATCCGCGACATCGAGACGACGCCGCGGCCGCGAAGCGTCGAGTCGTTCCGATCGATCAGCGGCTTCGCCGCCGATCTCTCTGATGACGAAGCGGCGGCGCTGCGCAGGTCGGTGGAAGTTCGTTACATCGAGCCGGTCGTCGAGCGTCACGCGCTCGACCTCGGCGGCGTCACCACCAACGCCGACGTCGTCAATCCGTTCGCGCAGACCGTGCCCTTCGGCATCGATCTCGTGCGCGCGCGCGAAGTGTGGCCGGTCACGCACGGCGAAGGGATCAACGTCGTGGTCATCGACACCGGAATCGATTACACGCATCCCGATCTCGCCGGCGTCTATGCCGGCGGTTTCAACACGTACGGCAACACGGACGATCCGAAAGACGACAACGGACATGGTACTCACGTCGCCGGTACGATCGCCGCGGCCGACAACAATGTCGGCGTCGTCGGTGTCGCGCCGCATGTGAAGCTGTGGTCGGTCAAGGTCCTCAATTCGAAAGGAAGCGGATCGAGCGATCGGATCATCTCCGCGCTCGACTGGGTCCTCGACAAAAAGAACACTCTCGGCGGCGATTGGGTGATCAATCTTTCGCTCGGTTCGGTCACGCCGAGCGTCGCGGAGCGTGAGGCGTTCGGCCGCGCTATCGACGCCGGGCTGCTCATCTGCGCGGCATCGGGCAACGAATCGTCGACGATCGGCCCGGCGCCTGTCGATTATCCCGCTGCGTATCGCGATGTCCTTGCCATCGGAGCGGTCGATCAGAGTCGCGTCGTCGCCGGCTTTTCCAATCAGGGGCCGGAGCTCGCTGTCGTCGCACCCGGTGTCAGCGTTCTGTCGACTTATCCAGTCGGCCAGGGTTCGTCGGCCGGTGCGCTCACCAACGCGGGGACGTTTGCGGGCGCGGAGATCGAATTATCGAAGCGAGGAACCGTCACCGCGGGTTTCGTGAAATGCGGAATCGGAAAGCCCGAGGAGTTCCCGGCGAGCGTCGCGGGGAAGATTGCCGTGATTCAGCGCGGCGAGCTCTCGTTCAACGCGAAGGCGCATAACGCTGTGAGTGCAGGCGCTGCAGGAATCATCATTTACAACAACGACGCCACCAGCGCGCTGACCTGGACATTGAGAAACACGAGCGACCCGGGGGCGGACGCATTCGCCTGGCCGGTGACGATCGCCTTGACTCAAGCCGATGGAACGGCGCTCGTGAACAATGCCACGGGACAGATCACGATCACCGATCGCGCCGATGACTACGAAGTCCTGAGCGGGACCTCGATGGCCACGCCGCATGCCGTGGGAGTGGCCGCGCTCGTGTGGTCGGCCGCGCCGACGATCAGCGCCGGTGATATCCGCCAGGCCCTGCTGCACACTGCCGTCGATCTCGGAGATGCGGGATTCGACACGGTGTACGGCAACGGCATGGTCGACGCGCTCAGCGCGGCGAAGCAGGTTGCGCCGGCGAAGTTCGGTGTGCCTTCGACGCCGTTTTCGGGTCCGCGCACGCGCGCCGTCCGTCGGCACTAATCGTGGACGACAGGCGCCTCCCCTGTCGGGACAGCCGAGGCGGCTGTCCTCCACTCAAACATTCGCTAAAATAAATGCCTTCCCAAGGAGGTCGCGATGTCGAATAGGACTGTCGTCTTCGCTTTCATGGCGGCTGCGCTTGCCAACGCTGTCTTCGCCCCGAAGACCGAGGACTTGACCTCGCTCTTCGAGACGCCGGCCGAAGTCACGCAGACCGCAGACGGGATGCTGGTCGCCTCGGCGCCGATCCACACGGTCGCACTCGCGCGCGTCGCTCCCGACGGCTCGATCGTCATCGTCTGCGTCGAGAGCAACGAAGCGGCGCAGCGGTTCCTCCACCAGGATCAGACACCGGAGCCACACAAGGCGAGGGAGAAGTAGCGATGAAGCGACTGCCCATCCTTCTTCTATTGATCCTCGCCGCTCCATCGCTGTTCGCGAAAGCGACGATCACGATCGTGAACACCGACGCCGCGGGCAAAGGATTCAACGACCCGACGCCTGCGGAGCCGGTCGGCGGCAACGAAGGCAAAACGCTCGGTGAGCAGAGGCTCAACGCCTTTCGCCACGCCGCCGGCGTCTGGAGCAAGCTTCTCCAGAGCAACGTGGAGATTCTCGTCAACGCTACGTTCTCGCCGATCAATCGCGGCACCGATTCCTGCAACATCCTCGGATCGGCGGCGCCGATGGATTTCCTGTCGAACTTCGAAGGCGCGCTCAAGCAGAACGTCTGGTATCCGGTCGCCCTCGCGAATTCGCTCGCCGGCAAAGATCTGCGCCCCGGCACGAGCGACATCACCGCGACATTCAACTCGCTGCTCGACACCGATCAGTGCGCGGGCCTCAAGTGGTACTACGGTCTCGACGGCAAACACGGCGACAAGGTCGACCTCGTCGTCGTTCTGCTGCACGAGTTGGCGCACGGCTTCGGCGTCTCGGGAACGGTCAATCTCACGAGCGGCGCCGATCTGCAGGGAATGCCGAGCGTTCACGAGCAGCACATGCTCGACACCGCGACAGGGCTGCGGTGGGATCAGATGACCGCGGCGCAACGACGTCAGTCGGCGCTCAACACCGGCCGTCTCGTGTGGGACGGCCCGTCGACGCGCATGATGGCCAACGAGATCCTCGGCAACGCCACGACGCTGACCGTGTTGGCGCCGTCAGAGATTGCGCGAAACTTCGACATCGGGACCGCGTCGTTCGGCGCACGCGCTGATCAGACCGCGCTCACCGGCAGCATCGTCGCCGCGGAGGACGCGAACGACGCCGACGGCCCCTCAACGACTGACGGCTGCTCGCCGTATACGAATGCGAGCGCGATCTCCGGCAACATTGCCCTGGTCGATCGCGGCACGTGCACCTTCGTGAAGAAAGCACAAAATGCGCAGACCGCCGGAGCCAGCGGCGTCCTCATCGTCGACAACCGCCGCGATACCTGTCTGGCGCCGGGAATGGGCGGAGATGACACAAGCATCACCATTCCGATCATCAGCATCAACGCCGACGACGGCGAGGCGATCCGCGCGCAAATCGCCGCCGGCGTGCGCGCGATGCTGCGCGTCGATCCATCGACGATGGCCGGAGCGAGCAATACCGGTCTGGCCAAGCTCTATGCGCCGTGCACTCTGGTCACCGGCTCATCGGTGTTCCATTGGGACGTGACGGCATCACCAAATCTTCTGATGGAGCCGGCGATCAACGACGATGTCGGCCACGGAGTGGATCTCACGATCAATCAGCTCATCGATCTGGGTTGGGCGCGCTCGGCAGATGACGGGCCACCACCCGGACGCCGTACACTGAAGCGAGGACGGTAGACCGAAAGGACCCATGAAGAAATTACTCGCCGTACTGATCGCGATTGCTGCAGCCGCACCGCTCTTTGCTGAGACGAAGACGCGATATCTGATTTCGATGCGGCGCCCGGCAGCCGTGACCGGGCTGCGTCTGGTGCGCGATCCAGCGGAATTCACGACGCACGATGTGCGCACATTTGCGCACGTCAACTTCATCGCCGCCGATCTGACTGAGGCGGAAGCGGCAACGCTGCGCAAGTCGTCTGATGTCGACTATCTCTCGCCTGTGATCGAGAGGTACGCGAGCGGTACCGTTCCGCGCACACCTGCGCTCGACGCCCGGCCGCAGCGCATTCCGTACGGAATCGATCTCGTGCACGCGCGCGACATCTGGAAGTACACGCGCGGCAAAGGCATCGTGAATGTCGCTGTTGTGGACACCGGCATCGACTACAACCATCCCGAGCTGAAGGATCGTTACGCCGGCGGTTACAACGTCTTCACCAAGACGAACGACCCGAAGGACGATCACGGCCACGGCACGCACGTCGCGGGAACAATCGGTGCGAGCGACAACGACATCGGCGTCGTCGGTGTCGCGCCTGAAGTTCGCATCTGGAGCGTGAAGGTGCTGCAGGCAAACGGCTCAGGAACCGACGAAACCGTGATGGCCGGCATGGATTGGGTCATCAACAAGAAGAACGAGATCGGCGGGAACTGGATCATCAATCTGTCGCTTGGCGCGCCGGGGGCGTCGGAGCCGGAGCGTGCGATGTTTGCTCGCGCCATCAACGAAGGAATCCTCGTCGTCGCGGCTGCTGGAAATCGAGGCGGGCGGGCGATCGATTATCCGGGTGCGTATGACCAGGTCGTCGCCGTCTCTGCGGTCAACGCCAACAGCGAGCTCGCTGAGTTCTCGAGCTGGGGGCCGGGAGTCGTCTTCGCCGGTCCGGGCGTCGATGTGCTGTCGAGCGTGCCGGTCGGCTCAGCGCATCTGGTCGAGATCGACGCCGATGGTCAGGCGATACGGGCCTTCCCGCTTCAGGGATCGCAAAACGGCGAGATTCATGGCCAGACGATCTTCTGCGGCCTCGGAAAACCGGAGGAGATTCCCGCCGACGTGAAAGGCAAGATCGCGATCGTTCGGCGCGGCGACATCTACTTCCACGACAAGGCTCAGAATCTGGTCAAAGCCGGCGCGGCCGCCATCATCATCGTTCCGAACGATGCGAGGACCGACTTCCTGACGTGGACGCTGCTGCCGCCGGTTTGCAACGGATTGAGTTGCGGAGTCGATCCGGCGGATGCGAGCTTCCCGTGGGGTGTCGTGCTTTCCACATTGAAGAAGGACGGTGACCAGCTCGTTGCCAATGCCGGCAAGCAGGAAGTCACGGCCACGAACGTCCCCGATGACTACGAGTATCTGAGCGGCACGTCGATGGCGACGCCGCACGTCGTCGGCGTTGCGTCGCTGGTGTGGTCGCTCGCGCCGAACGCGACGTCTCAAGCTATCCGCCTGGCGTTGAAGCTCAGTGCCTTCGACCTCGGCGACAAGGGGTACGACTTCCAATTCGGCTACGGGCGCATCGATGCACTCTCGGCCGCGAAGTACGTTGCGCCCGGTCTGTTCGGTTTGCCGCCCACCGATGCGCCGGTGCCAACGCGGCGCAGACCTTCGAGTCCGCATCATTGATCTGGAATGTTGAATGTTGAAAGCAGCGCCCTCTCCCGCTTGCGGGAGAAGGCATGACCATCCACCGCGTCACTCTCCTCCAGGGCGACAACCTCCGCCAGGGCGGAAAGGAGCTCATCGATCAGTGGCGCGCAAACAGCGGCGTGCGAATGTGGGTCGATATCCAGGACCCGCGGCACGAAGAGCTCGAGCCCCTCTTGGAGACGCGCTTCGGCTTCCATGAGCTGGCCGCGGAGGATGCGCTCTCGGCGAACACACTGCCGAAATACGATCCCTTCGCCAATTACGACTTCTTCATCTTTCGCGCAGTCGACGTCGACCTCAGCGAGCATGGCTCCCAGACCTACAAGATGGCCGCGTTTCTCGGCCGCGATTTTCTCTTCACCGTTCATCGCGAAGAGATGCGCGCGGTCGACGACGTGTGCAACCGGCTGCCGAGCGATCGCCGGATTCTGGCGAACGGCACCGACTTCCTCCTCTACTCGATCGTCGATCAAATGGTTGACGCTCATTTCCCGCTGCTCGACAAGATCGAGGAGAGCGTCGATACGCTGCAGGACACCATTTTCAAGGACGCGCAACCCCAGCATCTCGATGAGCTGTTGCATCTCAAGCGCGACGTCAACATCCTGCGCCGCCAGTCGTTGCCGCAACGCGAGCTGCTCAATCAGATCTCGCGCGGCGACGCGCAGTTCGTGCAGAAGCAGCACCTCATCTACTTCCGCGACGTCTACGACCACATGTTCCGCATCAGCGAGAACATCGACGTCGAGCGCGACATGATGGCCGGGACGATGGAGGCTTACCTCTCCGTCATCGCCAATCGCACCAACGAGATCATGAAGGTGCTCACGATCTTCGCCTCGATCATGCTGCCGATGACCGTGGTTGCCGGCATCTACGGCATGAACTTTCAGCACATGCCGGAGCTGCACTGGCTGCTCGGCTATCCGTTCGCGATCGGGCTGATGGGGCTCACCACTGCGACACTGCTGCTGTGGTTCCGGAAGAAACGATGGATCGGACGGCACAACCTTCTCCCGCCGGGAGAAGGTGCCGCGCAGCGGCGGATGAGGGGCACGCGGCTATAAGGCACACCCCTCACCCGGCCCCTTCGACTTCGCTCAGGGGCCACCCTCTCCCGATGGGAGAGGGGTCACACGTTTGTAACCGTTGCCTGGATTGACCCAGTCGTATAAAAAGTTGACTGAGCAGTCATGGCGGCGCGTCAACTCTGGCAATCCTTCAAGCGACAGGGCATTCAGCAGGCCGTCATCCAACTGATGTGCCGCGAGGGCCTGGCCAGCGTGACGATGGACCGCGTCGCGCAGGAAGCGGGGATCGCCAAGGGCACCATCTACCTCCACTATCGCGACAAGCAGGAGCTGCTCGACGACGTCAAGAACTCGTCACTCGACCCCATGGTGGCGAAGATGGAGGAGATCTTCCGCAGCGACGTCCCGCCCGACCGCAAACTGCACACGTACTCGCTACGCTACCTCAGCTATTTCGACGAGCACCGCGATCTCTTTCGCATCCTCCTGTACGAGCGCGAGGTCACGCGCGTGTGGAGCAGCCGTTATCAGGCCGATCGCTACCGCCATCTCGTCGATGGCACAACGCGCGTGATCCGCGACGGCATCAGGAAAGGTATCTTCCGCGACGTCGAAGCGCGCAGCGTCGCGGCGATGTTCATCGACTCGAATATGGCCATCATGAATCAGCGGCTCCTGACCGATACGCCGCGGCCGGTGGAGGACGATGCGCAGCTCATTTCCGATCTGTTTGTCCGTGGGTTGAAGAGGACGAAGAAGTGAGACGTCTCGCGGTCCTCATCGCATTGCTGACCAGCTGCGCATCGATGCATCGCAGTGTAGGTACATCGCAATCGCCGGCGACCCTGTGGACGCCGCCTGCGAATGCGATTCCCGACGCGACGCCGCAGAGAGCAAAGGATCTCGTCCTCCCCGCGAACTTCACGCCGGGAATGCCGATCACGCTCGCGCAGGTCGTCGACATCGCTCTCTCGAACAATACGACGACGCGCATCGCCTGGCTCGAGGCGCGCGCAGCGGAGGCAGCGCTCGGCAGTCGTGAATCGGCCTATCTGCCGGAGGTCGACGTCAACGCGTCGATCACGCGCTCGCGAGGCACAGCGCAAGGCGGCCGCACGGCGTTTCAGCAGACGACATACGGACCCTCGCTCGCGCTCACGTATCTGCTCTTCGATTTCGGTGGACGCGAAGCGCAGGTCGAACAAGCGCGGCAGGGACTCATCGCCGCCAACTTCGTTCACAACCAGTCCATCCAGGACGTCATCCTGCAAACGGAGCAGGCCTATTACAGCTATCTCGACGCGCGTGCGTTGCTCGCCGCGCAGGATGCCACGATCAAGGAGCGCAAGACGTCGCTCGACGCCGCTGATGCGCGGCATCGCGCTGGAGTGGCGACGGTCGCCGATGTGCTTCAGGCGCGCACGGCGTTGTCGCAGGCGCAGCTCACGCGCGAGACGATCGAAGGGAATCTGCGGACGATCGAAGGTTTGCTGGCCACGACGATGGGATTGCCGGCCACAGCGCGATTCGATTTTGGCGAACTGCCGCTCGAAGTTCCCGCACGCGAAGTGACCGAGGCTGTCGATGCGCTGATCGCGCGCGCGATCACCGAGCGCCCTGATCTCGCCGCCGTTCGCGCGAATGCCGATCGCGCGCGAGCGCGGATCCGCGAAGTGCGTGCGCAGGGCCTGCCGACGATCGGGCTCGCCGGCAGTACCGGTGTGACGTGGTTCGGCGGCGGTTCGTCGACGAAACCCTATTCCGCATCGATCGCATTGCGCTGGCCGCTCTTCACAGGCTTCCGCAACACGTACGACATCCGTGAGGCCGAGCTCGAAGCGCAGGTTGCACGCGAAGACATTCGCGCTCTCGAACAGCGAGTCAATCTCCAGGTCTGGACGAGCTACTTCTCACTGCAGACGGCGACGCAGCGGCTGACCACGGCGCGCGATCTGCTCAACAGCGCTCAGCAGTCGGCCGAGGTGGCCACGGGTCGTTATCGATCCGGCGTCGGGAGTATCCTCGACGTTCTCACGGCTGAGTCGGCGCTGGAAAATGCACGCGCTCAGGAAGTGCAGGCGCGCACCGACTGGTTCCTCTCCGTTGCGCAGCTCGCGCACGACACCGGCACACTCGAACGACTGAAATGACGAAACGAATCTTCATCCTGACGCTCGCTCTCCTCGCCGCCTGTGGCGGAAAGAAAGGCAAACCGCCCGAGGAGCGTGTTCCGGTCACCGTGGCCACTGCCGAGCAGAAGAACATGCCGGTGCAGCTCCGCGCCATCGGCACGGTTCAGCCGTTGCAGACCGTCGCCGTCCGCGCGCTCGCCGGCGGACAGCTCACGCGCGTCTGGTTCCGCGAAGGCGACGAGGTCCGTCGCGGTCAGATGCTCTTCACGATCGATCCGCGTCCCTACCAGTCCGAGCTCGCGCAGGCGCGGGCCAACCTCGCGCGCGATGAAGCGCAGTTGCGCAACGCCGAGTCGGAGCGCGCGCGCTACGCGGATCTGGTGAAGAAGGACTACGTCACGCGCGAGGAGTACGACAAGATCAGCTCCGGCGCCGAGGGGGCGCGGGCGGTGGTGGCGGCGGATCGGGCGGCGGTCGAGAACGCGCGCCTGCAACTCGCCTACTGCGAAATTCGCGCGCCGCTCGATGGCAAGACCGGTTCCCTTCAGGTGCACGCCGGCAACATCGTCCGTGCCAACGACACGACGCCGCTCGTCGTCATTAATCAGGTGCATCCCATCAACGTTCAATTCGCCGTCCCCGAGCGCGACCTCGGCAGACTGCGGGCGACAGGTTTGATCAACGTTCCCGTGATCTCCGCGCCGCAGGGCAGCGCCGCACAGGCGACAGGCAAGCTGACGTTCGTCGACAACGCCGTCGATCCGACCACCGGCACGATCATGCTCAAGGCTACCTTCGCGAACGACAATCGGTCGCTCTGGCCAGGACAGTTCGTCAACGTTGCGGTCACGCTTTCCGAGCGCCCGAACGCCGTCGTCGTTCCGGCTCAAGCCGTGCAGAATGGACAGCGCGGACAGTTTGTCTACGTCGTGAAGAGCGACAATGGTGTCGAGATGCGGCCAGTGCAGGTGGCCCAGCAGATCGAGCAGCAGGTGATCATCGATCGCGGCGTCGCCGCCGGCGAGACGGTCGTGACTGATGGACAATTGAGGTTGACGCCGAAGAGCAAGGTGGAGATCAAGCAGTCGTTATGAAAGGTTGGTGAAAGGTTGGGGTCAGGTCTGTCCTTCGTCCTTTTTTCTTCCAGTTGTAGAGGAAATGGGCGAAGGAAGCAGCTGACCCTCAAGGAAGGACTTTTTTTCTCCCAGTCGTAGAAAAAAGGACGAAGGACAGACCTGACCCCAATGAACATCGCCGCCATCTTCATCCGCCGCCCGGTCATGACCACGCTGGTCATGGTGGCGATTCTTCTGTTCGGTGTCATGGCCTATCGCCAGTTGCCGGTCAGCGATCTGCCGAACGTCGACTTCCCCACGATTCAGGTGGGCGCGTCACTGCCTGGGGCGAGCCCGGAGACGATGGCCTCGTCGGTGGCGACGCCGCTGGAGCGGCAGTTCTCGACGATCGCCGGTCTCGACTCGATGATCTCCTCGAGCCAGCTTGGGTCGACATCGATCACACTGCAGTTCAATCTCAGCCGAAACATCGATGCGGCAGCGCAGGACGTGCAGGCCGCGATCGCTGCCGCGGCGCGCCAGCTTCCGCCGAATATGCCCGCGCCGCCGTCGTACCGGAAAGTGAATCCGGCGGACACGCCGGTGCTGTTCCTCGCTCTCTACTCCGACACGATGCCGCTGTACGAGCTCAATGAATACGCCGACACGATGATGGCGCAGCGTATCTCCACCGTGCCGGGTGTCGCTCAGGTGCAGGTGTTCGGCTCCTCGAAATATGCCGTGCGCATCCAGCTCGATCCCAGCCAGCTCGCCACCCGCGGCATCGGGCTCGATGAGGTCGTGAACGCGATCCGCAACAGCAACGTCAATCTGCCCACCGGCATCATGTACGGCCCCAACCTCAATTACACCGTGCAGGCGACCGGGCAACTTCTGCGCGCCGAGGACTACAGACCGATCACTGTGGCGTATCGCAACGGCGCTCCCGTGCATCTCGAGGACCTCGGCAAGGTGATCGATGACGTCGAGGACACTCAGTCGGCGGCATGGTTCATCAACAAGCGCGCGATGATTCTGGCCGTCCAGAAGCAGCCGGGGACCAACACCGTCGAGGTCTCGAATCGCGTCCGCGCGCTGCTGCCGAAGTTCCGACAGGAGCTTCCGGCTTCGGTCAATCTCGACATCCATCGTGACCGCGCGGACTCGATCCGAGCCTCGGTCACCGATGTGAAGTTCACACTGCTGCTGACGCTCTGCCTCGTCGTCCTGGTGATCTTCCTGTTCCTGCGCAACGTCTCGGCGACGGTGATTCCGAGCCTGGCGTTGCCGATGTCCATCATCGGCACATTCGCCGTGATGTATCTGCTCGATTACTCGCTGGACAACCTTTCGCTGATGGCGCTGACGCTCTCGGTCGGCTTCGTCGTCGATGACGCGATCGTCATGCTGGAGAACATCGTCCGGCACATGGAGATGGGCGAGAAGCCGCTCGAGGCGGCGTTCAAAGGATCGAAGGAGATCGGCTTCACGATTCTGTCGATGACGATCTCGCTCGCCGCTGTCTTCATTCCTATCCTCTTCATGGGCGGTATTCTCGGACGTCTCTTCCACGAATTCGCGGTCACGATCGGCGCGGCGATTCTCGTGTCGGGTTTTGTTTCGCTCTCGCTCACGCCGCTGCTCAGCGCGCGGTTTCTCCGGCCGCACAAGGGGGAGAGACACGGCCGCATCTACAACGTATCCGAACGTTTCTTCGATGGGATGCTGGCGTTCTACGAGCGCGGTCTCAAAGCGGCGCTGCGGAACCGTTTTGCCATTCTGATGGGATCGCTCGTCGTGCTCGTGGCGACGATCGCGCTGTTCCGAATCGTGCCGAAGGGATTCATCCCACAAGAGGACCAGGGGCAGATCCAGATCACGCTCGAAGCGGCGCAGGGGATTTCGTTCGCGGACATGATGCGCCACGAGCTCGCCGCCATGCGTATCGTCGCCGCTAATCCGAACGTCGCCACGTTCTTTGCCCGGGCCGGAGGAGGAGGACGTGGAGGCAACAGCGCCTTCATCTCGATCCGCACCGTGCCGAAGAGCGAGCGCAAGGATTCGCTGGACGACATCGTCGCGCAACTGCGTCCGAAGTTAAATCGCATTCCCGGCATTCGCGCGTACCTGCAGATTCCCCCGCCGATCAACATCGGTGGCCGCGGCTCGTCATCGAGCTATCAGTACACGATGTACGGCGCCGACACGAACGTCCTCTATCCCGCATCGGAGAAGATGTTGGAAAAGATGCGGCAGGTCGCTGGTTTGTCCGACGTGGCGACAGACCTGCTGATCAAGAATCCGACGGTCATGGTGGACATCGACCGGCAGAAGGCCGCGGCGCTCGGACTCGACGTGATGAAAGTCGAAGACGCGCTGTTCTCCGCGTATGGAACGCGCCAGGTCTCGACGATCTATGCCACGAACAATACCTACCAGGTGATCATGGAGCTCCAGCCGGAGTTCCAGGCCTCGCCTGCCGCGCTGTCGATGCTTTACGTTCGGTCGAACTCGGGGCAGCTCGTCCCTCTCAGTACGGTCGCTCTTCTCAAACCGACTTTCGGACCGACTGCG
>DASYUK010000368.1:0-23589 GCA_036001325.1 Thermoanaerobaculia bacterium | reverse complement strand
GCGTTCGAGCGCGGTTTCTCGCCGTTCCATCTGCAGGACCGCAACTTCAGGTATAGAGGCCGCCACTCACATTCAAAACGGTACCGGTGATGTAGCTGGCCTGCTCCGACGCGAGGAAGACGACCGCGTACGCGACGTCATCAGGTGTCCCAAGCCGTTTGAGCGCGATCCGATCCTCGAGCTTTTCTTTCGTATCCCCCGTCATCGCCTCGGTCATCGCCGTCTGGATGAAGCCGGGCGCCACAGCGTTCACGGTGACGTTGCGGGAACCGATCTCCAGCGCCAGCGATTTTGTGAAGCCGATGAGCGCCGCCTTCGACGACGCGTAATTCACCTGACCGGCGTTCCCCATCATGCCGACGACGGATGAAATGTTGATCACACGTCCCCAACGCGCACGGATCATCTTCTTCACGATTTCCTGCGTGATGTTGAATGCGGAATCGAGATTCGTGTGCAGCACGTTCGTCCACGCGTCGGGTTTCATGCGGATGAAGAGATCATCTTCAGTGATGCCGGCGTTGTTCACGAGGATGTCGATGCCGCGCTCGTCGAGGAGCTTCTTCACGCGATCGCGCACGTCGGCGGCGACGATATCCAGCTCGACCGGCGTAGCGTTGCCGATCTCGCTCGCGACCTGTCGCACACGATCGACGCTGCGTGCCGCGCACAACACATGCGCGCCGGTCTCCCCTAATCGACGGGCGATCGCCTCGCCGATTCCGCGCGACGCGCCGGTGACGAGCGCGGTCTTACCGGTCAGGTCGATCTTCATGCGTTGACTTTCGCGATGAAGGCGTCGATTGACGCAGCATCGGAGACATTGATCACCTCGACGGATGGATCGATCCGCTTGATCAAACCCGTGAGCACACTTCCGGGACCGACTTCGACAAAATGCCGCACGCCCATTGAGATCATCCTCTGCACCGACTCGACCCATCGCACCGGCGACACGACCTGACGGATCAGCGCATTTCGCACCGCGTGCGCCGTTCCGATCGGCGACGCGTCGACGTTCGAGATCAGCGACATCCAGAGATCCTTGAGATGCGCTTCATCGAGCACCGGTCGCAATTTGTCCTCCGCTGGTTTCATCAACTCGCAATGAAAGGGAGCTGACACCGGCAGCGGCAGCGCGCGTCGCACCCCGCGCTTCTTCGCGATTTCAATCGCGCGATCGATTCCTGCTTTCGTTCCTGCGATCACGATCTGTCCGGGCGCATTGATGTTCGCGACCGACACGACTTCGCCCTGCGCTGCCTCTTCGCAGATCGCGCGCGCTTCCTCCACGGTCGGCCCGATGAGCGCAGCCATGCCGCCGCTGCCGACCGGCACGGCCTCCTGCATGAACTTCCCGCGCAGGTGAACGATCTTCGCCGCTTCGGCGGGCGTCAGTCCGCCGACGCTGACGATCGCGCTGTATTCGCCGAGGGAGTGGCCGGCGACGAGGTCGCGGCGGGTGGCGCCCTCTTCTTCGAGAACCGCGTGAATCGCACACGACACGGCGAGAATCGCCGGCTGCGTATTCTGCGTCAGCTTCAGCTCTTCATCAGGGCCTTCGAAGCAGAGCCTCGAGATCGAATAGCCGAGAGCGTTGTCGATCTCCTCGAACACACGACGCGCAGTGGGAAAGCGCTGCGCGACGTCCTTCCCCATTCCGGCGTACTGGCTGCCCTGTCCCGGGAAAACGAAGGCGGTGTTGTGCTGCACGGCGGCGAATGCTACCTGAGCGTGTAAGCGATTACATAATCGCCGAGGTGATGGCGTTCCATCGGAAAGGCATCTCCATTGCACTCCAAATAACCGGCGCAGAGCGCCCGCAACCTTCATAGGAGATTTGCAATGGAAAACCGTGAGCGCAACACATCAGTCGGACAAGAAAAGAATGAGTCTGGCTGGTTAGAGGACGTCAGTAGCGAGCCGAGCCGCAAGAGCGGAGTCGGCGGTATTCAGAGTGGCGAGTCCGACAAGGTCAGCAGCTCGGAGTTGAAGGAAAGCGAAGAGGAGGAAGAGATCGAAATTCCTTCCGAGCCCGGAAGCAATTTTTGATCAATCGCTGCCCGCGACGTTCGCTGCCGAGCTTCTTCGCTCGGCGGCGAATGCTACCTGAGCGTGTAAGCGATTACATAATCGCCCTGCTTCGTTCCGGCCTTTCCGTGTCCGCCGGCGCAGATGACGACGTACTGCGTCCCGTTGATTCGATAGGTCATCGGTGTCGATTGCGCGCCGGCGGGTAGCGCAGATTCCCACACCACGCGGCCAGTCTCAATATCGAACGCGCGCAGCGTGTCATCGCCGATTGCCGCGGCGATGAACACGAGCCCTCCGCGCGTCACCAGCGCTCCGCCGAGAGCGGGAAGCCCCTCCGCTCCTTCGCGCTTGCCGAGGGGAACTTCCCATTTCTTGCGACCGGAATCGACATCGATGGCCGCGAGCGTTCCCCACGGCGGCGCGATGCACGGCAATCCGCGCGATGACATCAGCGGCTCGCGATACATTCCGTACGGCGCGCCGCGCTGCGGCGCAAACTCCCCGCGCAGACGGTTGTCTTGTCCGCTCTGTCGCTGGCGAACGAAGTCATCCCGCGGAATGAGTCTAACCATGAATGGCAGTCGATTCAGCGGCACGATGAGAAGTCGACGCTCTCGGTCATACGATGCGCCGCCCCATGCGACTCCACCCACGTTTCCCGGATAGACGATCGTGCCGCGCACGCTCGGCGGCGTGAAGATGCCTTCGGATCGCAACTCTGCGATCCGCTTACTGCACCAGTCGCGGTCTTCTTCGTTCACACCCCACGCATCGGAAGAACGTACTGGTCCCTGAGGAACGAGAGCCGTCGTGAATGGCTGTGTCGGTGACGCGGTTTCACCGGGCACATCGCTCTTCGGTACCGATTTCTCGTGAACGGGAAGAAGTGGTTTTCCGGTGGCGCGATCGAGGATGAAGAGATTCCCCATCTTCGTCGTCACTGCCACGGCATCGACTCTCCCAGACTTGATCAGCACCGGCTGTGAAGCGATGTCGTAATCCCAGAGATCGTGATGAACGACCTGGAAGTGCCAGGCGATCTTGCCCGTGTGCGCATGCAGTGCCACGACAGAGTTCGCGTAGCGATCGTCGCCGGGGCGGAAGCCGCCGTAGTAATCAGGACTGGGACTGCTCGTCGGAATGAACACGAGCTTGCGAATCGGATCGACGGAGATCACTGACCACGCGTTCGCTGCACCACTCTCGCGCGGGAACCGCGCCAGAGGATCGAACGACCATCGAAGCGCGCCGCTCTCTGCATCGAACGCGCGAACGACACCCCGCTCCACCACCGCACTGCCGTTGTCTCCGATCGAGGAGCCGACGATCACGAGATCGTCGATGATCGCCGGAGGCGATGTCACCTGGTAATCGCCGGTTCCGCGATCGTTGACTCCCCGCTTCAGATCGATCTCGCGTAAGCGCGCTCCTGTTCGCCGATCGATGACGATCAGACGGCCGTCGATCGTGCCGAGAAAGAGATGATCGCGCCAGGCAGAAAGACCGCGCGATGTGACTTCGGAGTAGCTGCGCGACCGATCGATGTTTGAGTCGAAAGCCCACTTCTCGGCGCCCGTAGCCGCATCGAGCGCGATCACTTTGTTGAACGGCGTCACCACGTAGAGCGTGCCGCCGATCATCAGCGGCGTGCACTCGAAGGCCGCCTTTCGATTCAGGTCTGTTTCCGGCTGCAGCGCGCCGGTGCGATAGGTCCACGCGACTTGAAGTTTCGGAACATTCGCGCGATCGATCTGAGACAGCTCCGAGTCATGCGAGCCACCAGGATCGCCGGCGTAATGGCGCCACTCGGCGTTTGGTGCGAGAAGGCAGGCCAGCAACAAATATCTAATGTCCGCTACTCCGCCAGCGCGTGTTCGTGCTCGCGCGTGTGCAGGTCGCCGATCTTGTCGCGGATCTTTGCCGCCATTTGATTCAGCGCGAAGTCGCGCGCCACGCGGATCGCGTTCTTGATCGCCTTCGCATTCGAACGCCCGTGGCAGACGATGCATCCGCCATTGACGCCGAGGAGCGGGGCGCCGCCGTATTCGGTGTAGTCCATGCGTTGAATGAGACCCTTCAGCGCTCCTTTGACAAGAAACGCGCCGGCCTGGCGAACCAGATTTTTCTTCAGCTCGCGTCGAAGGTCCTTCTTCACCATTTCGCCGAGCGACTCCGACGCCTTCAGCACGACGTTCCCGATGAAACCATCGCACACGACGACGTCGCAGTTGCCGTTGAAGACATCGCGCCCCTCAGCGTTGCCGATGAAATTGAGACCGGTCTCTTTGAGGACGCGAAATGTCTCCTTCGTCAGCTCGTTTCCCTTGCCTTCTTCCTCGCCGATCGACAGCAGTCCGACGCGCGGCTCTTCGATGCCGAAGACCATCTGCGCGTAAAAGTGGCCCATGACCGCGAACTCGCGCAGGTATGCCGGCTTCGAGTCGACGTTCGCGCCGACGTCGAGCAACACGGTGTGATCCTTGTCATTGGGAAGAATCGCTGCCAGCGCGGGACGGCTCACGCCTTCAATCGTGCCGAGGACCATATAGGCGGAGGTCATTGCCGCACCGGTGTGGCCGGCCGAGACCATCGCCGCCGCGCGCCCTTCCTTCACGAGATTCGCGCAGACGCGGATCGATGAATTGCGCTTCTTGCGGATCGGAGCGAGCGCGGCGTCGTCCATCTCGACGACCTCGCGAGCATCGACGGTCTCGATGTGCGAAACATTGTCGCCGCCGAAATGCTTCAGCCTCTCGGCGAGGACTTCCTGCTTGCCGACGAGGAGAATGTCGACGGGATACTCGCGCGCAGCGATCAGCGCGCCGCGGATGATCTCGTCAGGCGCGTGATCGCCACCCATCGCGTCGAGTGCGATGCGGCACGATCCGGAGCGAGCTCCATCGGCCATACGACAGCAAGACGACTACAGAATGTCCTTGACCGCGATGACTTCACGGCCCTTGTAGTAGCCGCACTTGGGACATACGCGATGAGGCATCTTGGCCTCGTGGCACTGCGGGCACGTGGACAGCGACTTCGTCTCGAGGAAATCGTGCGCCCGGCGCGAGCGCGTGCGGGCCTTGGAGTGTCGTCGTTTTGGATTTGGCATCGGGAGCTCCTGCTAAACGTCTTTCTTTTTCGCTAACTCTTCGCGAATCCCCTGCAGCGCGTTCCAGCGATCGTCGACGATCGACACCTCGCAGTTACAGCGCTGGCGCGAGCGATTCGCTCCACATTTCGGGCAAAGACCGAGACAGTTCTCGTCGCAGAGCGGCTTCATCGGCATAGAGAGCTGGACCTGCTCCAATGCGAGATCCCGGAGCGGCACCGTCCGCTGGGAGTAAAACTCGACATCGAGCTCCTCCTCGCCGGCGATCTCCACTTCCTCTTCCTCTCCGGATCCCTCGGGACGAGGCCGGAATCTTACGTGAAACTTCGACGAGTTCGCAAACGGATACGGGTCAAGACAACGCGAGCAATGCAGATCCATGGTCACACGCGAGTGACCGTCGAGAATGTACTCGCCGGCCGAGCTGCCTTGTTCGACGCGCGCGTCCATCTCGATGGTCGCGGTTCCGGCGATCTCGTCGCGATCGACCTCCGCGATGGGCAGTTCGAACCGGCCGTGATACTCCTGTGGACCGTGCTCGTCGATCTCGTCGAATTTGATGACGTCGTTCATAAAGAGAGAACTCAAGCACACGTCCTGCCGTGCGCCGGTTCACGCCCTAACCTCTTGATCCGCTGATCTATTTCGACGCGATACGGACCCGCAATTCTTCCGACGTGGCGGTGGTCAAGTGCGCCGCCTCGATCGAATCGGCGTTGGCCAGAGGCTCGATCCATCCCCTCAAGTCGCGCGCGGAGCGGTAGACGCGCGATGCGGCGAGGCGAAGCCCGGTGCTGTCGGCGAGTTTCTCGAGCAGCGGAACCGTGCGCTTCGGATCGATGCGCACGGCCCAATCGTTCGATGGCCAATGCGCGTCGATCAGCGTTTCGCTCTCGTACTTCTTCATGCTGTCGCGATCGAACGAGAGCAAGATGTGGCCGCCCGACTCGCGAATCTCGCCGAAAGTTTCGACGGCGCTCCTGATCCGTTCGACCGCTTTGCGATTGTCCGGCGTGGCCTTGACGATGATGAGACCATCGGGGCGAGGCAGGAACGTGCCGGCGTTCACGTCGTAGAGGACGATCGATCCGCCGTCGTCGAGGAGATGCGATAACCTCGCGAAGAGCAGGCGATCGAGGTCACCGACGACGCGTGGCGGCTCGCGGAAGATCGCGGAGATGAGTGCGCCGCGCGGGAACCGTGGAATTGCAGTGCCCTCTCCCTCCGGGAGAGGGTGGCGCGAAGCGCCGGGTGAGGGGCGCCCCTCATCCGGCCTTCGGCCACCTTCTCCCGGTGGGAGAAGGCCCACAGATCTCAGTTCTATGTCATCGGCCCCAATCTGCAGCGTTGTTACAGTAGGCCTTCCAATCGGCGGGAACGCGCCGCGCGAGGCAGCCTGCTGCACGATGATCGCGTCAGCGCTCTCGAGGCCATTCACCCAAGCGAGCATCTGATCGAGACGTTGCGTGCCCAGCGGCTGCCCCGCGCCGGCATTGATCAGAAACGTGCCGGCTTTGACGCGCGCATCGATCCCCGATCCGAGCATCAGGTACATGCGCACCACTGCCGCGCGCAACGGATCGAGACGGATCGCGTAGCTCGTCTGCTTGCCGGCGCGCCAGACCACGAGATCGGCGCCGCCCATCATCCATGGACGCGGCAGTGATTGATTGACCGACCACCGTTCCATGGGACCTCGCGTGATCGGATTCGCGAGAAGCTTCGCGTGAAACGCCGCGGCGCTCGGAATCAGTGCGAACGCTTCAGCGGAGGCGGGGACGGAGGCGAGCAGCTCGTGCTGCAGCGGTGTGAGGGGAAAGCGAACACCGCTGCTCGTCACCGGCGTCGTCGCTTTCAGATAGACGATCAGCGCGGCGATGATGACCGCGATGATGAGGATGAACAGAAGGAACTTGCGCAACTGGTACTATCCGCCTCCGTGATTTTGCCGACGATCGGCACGGTCGTTCACACTCTGGGCCATGCACTCGCACAGCGGATCGCCGGCGTCGTCCGCGCTGCCACGAGGAGCGAGCGCAAACTCCGTATCGGTGTCGATATCAGGCCGTTCTATGAGCCACTCACTGGTGTCGGCTGGTATCTCTATCACCTTCTTCACGAGATCGCTCGTCGCGACGATGTCGAGATCTATTTCTTCGGCGACGCGCGCATCACGGATGAGAGTCCGCCGCTTCATGCCGATCTGCCGCCCAAGGCGCGTCTTTGCGTCTTCGATCTGCGAGGACAATCGAAATCGCAGATGGTGCGACCGCTCACCGCGGCCGCGTATGTCATGTGGATGGCGCTCATCGATTGCGATGTCTTCTTCGGTGCGAACTACTTTCTGCCGCGACTCATGAGCGCCGTGGCGCGTCGCCGGGTGATCACGATTCACGATCTCACCTATAAGCGATTTCCCGAGCTGCTGCAGAAAGAGACTCTCCATAGCCTCGAGCGGCAGATGGTGCGAGAGATCGCTCTCGCCGACGCGATCATCTGCGTGTCGGAGTCCACACGGCGAGACCTCCTGGAGTTCTACGAAGTGGATCCGCGCCGCGTCCACGCTGTTCATTCAGGGATCGCTGCGCTACCGGAGCCCGCGCCGATTCCCGGACTGCCGAGCCGCTACATCCTCTTCGTCAGCACCATCGAGCCCCGCAAGAACCTCGGCGTGTTGCTCGACGCGTTCGAAGAGATGGACTACGACGGTTCGCTGGTCATCGCTGGACGAGTCGGGTGGAAGTCGGACGAGATCGCGAAGCGGCTCGATGCGCCCCGAATCGTTCATCTCGACTATCTGCCGCCGGCGCAACTTGCGACGGCGTACGGCCACGCCGACGTCTTCATCTTTCCCTCGATCTACGAAGGTTTCGGATTTCCGCTCCTCGAGGCCATGACGCACGGCGTGCCGGTGATCGCCGCACGATCGTCGTCCTTGCCGGAAATCGGCGGCGACGCCGCGCTCTACTTCGATCCGCGAAACGCGCGCGAGCTTGCCGAATTGCTTCGGCGCGTGCTGCGCGACGACACCTTGCGGAACGATCTCATCGCCCGAGGGCGCGAGCGCGCCGCGCAGTTTCGCTGGGACCGGACGGCCGAGGAAACGATGCGCGTGATCCGCGGTGTCGTAGAGTGAATGAAGTGCAATCGCTGCGCGTCGTCATCGACGGCCGCCCGCTCGTGGGTAATCGCACCGGCATCGGCGTGCATACCGCGGAGATCGCCCGGCGACTTCCCTTCGAGCCGCCGCCGCTGATCGCCTCGCATGCCTGGATCGAGAACCGCGACGGCATCGAGCACTGCCGGTTTGAAGTCGATCCCTTCCTCCTCGGCGTTCTCTGGCAGCAGATCGCGCTTCCGACGATCGATGGCGATGTCGTGTGGGGGCCGCATGGCACGTTGCCGGCGACGCTGCGCAAACCTGCCGTCGTCACGCTGCACGACTTCACGTCGATCACGATGCTCGGCCGCCACGAGCTGAAGACCATTCTCTCGTTCAATCTCTTCATCGGCCGGAGCGTCGAGAACGCGCATCGCATCGCGGCGGTGTCACGACAGGTTGCGGATGAAGCGATCCGTGGCTTCGCCGTACCGGCGGCGAAGATCGAGATCGTTCCGAACGGAGTCGACGAATTCTTCTCGCCGGGAGATGAAGGCGGCGGCGATTACATCCTGTTCGTCGGAACGCTGGAGCCGCGCAAGGGGCTCGACGATCTCTTGGCGGCGTGGTCGTCGCTTCCTGCGCGACCGCGGCTCGTTCTCTGCGGCGATCCCGGCTGGCGTACGCGAATCAACTCTCCCGGAGTCGAGTATGCCGGATTCGTATCGAAGGAGCGGCTCCGGGAGCTGTACCGCGGCGCGATGCTCTTCGTCTATCCGTCGCGATACGAGGGGTTCGGCATTCCGCCGCTCGAGGCCATGGCCTGCGGAGCGCCGGTGATCGCCACGCGCACGGGCGCGATCGAAGAGTACGCCGGCGACGCCGCGATCCTCATCGCGCCGGCCGATCGCGACGCGCTTCGCGACGCGATCGTGCGATTGATGGGCGATCGCCCTCTGCGCGAGGACCTGCGCGCGCGAGGACCGCTGCGCGCTTCTCGCTATCGCTGGGACGCAAGCGCGCAAACGATGGCGGCACTTCTGCTCGAGGCGGCGCAGTGCGGATAGGCATCGACGCGCGCAAGATCGCCGACTACGGTATCGGCACGTACATCCGCGGTCTTCTCGGCGGCCTGGCGAAGATCGGCGGCGAGGAACGCTACGTCGTGCTCGCGCCGGCATCGGCTCGAGAGCTCGTGCCCTCGCCGTTCGAGCACGTCGTCGTCGATGCGCCGCACTATTCGTTTCGGGAGCTGTTCATCATGTCGCGTGCGATCGAGCGCGCCCGACTCAATCTGTTCCACGCCCCGCACTACGTCATTCCCTTCACGCACTGTCCGATCGTCGTGACGATTCACGATCTCATTCATCTGCGTCAGAAGCTCCAGAATCGGCTTTACGCCCGCGTGATGATCGGCCGCGCCGCGCGCAAGAGCGTCCGCATTCTGACGGTCAGCGAGAGTGTGAAGCGTCAGATCATCCGCCATTTCCACTGCGACGAGGAAAAGATCGTCGTCACCGCAAACGGTGTTGACGAAATCTTTCGCGCTTCGGAGCCGAGCCGCTCGCCGGCGCACTACTTCCTCTACGTCGGCAACGACAAGCCGCACAAGAACGTCGGCCGGTTGGTCGAGGCATTCGAGAGCGTCCGCGCCGAGCGGCGCGATGTCTCGCTCGTCCTCGCCGGCGCGCGCTTCCGGCGGTTCGGCACACGCGAAGGCGTGCTGACGCCGGGATTCGTCGGCGCGCAGGAGCTCTCGTCGCTCTACCGCAACGCATTCGCGCTCGTAATGCCGAGTCTCGAAGAAGGATTCGGATTGCCGGCGCTCGAAGCGATGAGCTCCGGCGCGGCGGTGATCACGTCGAATGCCGAAGCGCTCGTCGAAATCACCGCTGATGCGGCGCTGCACGTCGATGCGATGTCGACGACTGCGCTCGCCGAAGCGATGTTGCGCGTGTGCCGCGACGATGCGCTGCGCGTCGGGCTCGCGTCGCGCGGAATCGCGCGCGCGCGAGACTTCACATGGCGCGCATGTGCCGAAGAAACGCGGCGCGTATATCGCGAAGCGCTGTCGTTTTGATTTCCATTTTCTTAATCAGATACTTGACAATATCGTTTATTCATCGCATATTTATGCCAACAAAATGTTGTCGGTTGCTAACCTTTCCCCCGAGATCTTCGCAACCAAAGCTTGCCGGAGCGATCCGGCGCTTTTTGCCAAGAATGCGCGACCGGGAGGTCCCGTACGGCATGAAAGGTGGTGAGCTTGATGGCCGCAAAGAAAAAGGGTGGTAAGAAGGGTGGTAAGAAGTCGTCGAAGAAGAGATAGATCATCACCATAATCTGGGGAGTCGTTCGAAGGGCCCATCCGGGCCCTTCGTGGTTTACGCAACCTTCGGCGCGGTGATCCGTTCATAAGAGCATGGGCAAGGCAATCCCCATCCTGCTGCTGTTCGCGGCGCTCCCGGCCCTCGCGGATCAGTTCAGGCATTCGTTTCAGTCGTCGGTTCCACGCGGAAAGGTTCGCCGTGTGGTGATCGACATCCCGGCCGGCGACATCGACGTGCGAAACGGAGCGCCCGATCGTGTGGCGATCTCCGGATGGGTCAAGGCCAAAGAGCAGCGCATCGCCGACGACACTTCTGTCGAGATCGATGTCAACAACGATGAGGCCATCGTGCGCCGCCGTTTCGGTCCGGAAGCGCGAGGGTGGCGCGGCGGCATGCTCAGCGGCTATCACGTGAACGTCGAGGTGCCGCCCGGAACGGCGGTCGAGGTCCAGACGCACTTCGGCGATATCTCGATCGAAGGCAGCTTCGGCGATATCGACGTCGATCTGCGCGCCGGCGACATCGACGTTCGCATTCCGAAGAAAGACGTGCGGGAGCTGAGCGCGTCTGCGCGAGTCGGCGACGTACGCGCGAAACTCGGCGACGAGATCATCGAGCGCGAGGGCATCTTCCCCGGCACAACGAGGTATCGTAACCCGAACGGCAAGACGATCGTGAACGTCCACGCGACAGCGGGGGACGTGAAGGTCGATCTACATTAAAGGAGAGCGGGCGTCCCGCCCGCAGTGGTCCGGCGTCTCGCCGGACCACTCGTCAGTGATCGCGCGGGACGCGCGATCACTGCGGCCGGGACGGCCGCTCTCCTTCTACGAACTTCACAGCCTCCTCCCGCGTCTCTACCTCTCCCCTGATCTGCGCTTCGAGCAGGGCGCGCTTTCGGCGTCCGAGCTCGGGGCCTTCCTCGATTCCGGCGATGGATGCGATCTCGTCGCCGGTGAGAAGTGCCTTCGTCGAGAAGTCAGGCATCGTGACGCGATCGTCGCGGCCGAGTGCGCGCAAGAGCGGCGGCAGTTGGCGCGCGATGGTTTCGCCGGCGTCGTAGAGCGCCACGCGATCGCTGCTCTCGAGGAGCTTCTGCAAGGTCATGACCTCGCGAAGCAGATCGACGCTCCATCGCCATCGCTTCGCGTACGGTTTCGGATTCTCGACGAGAAGCGCATATGCGCCGGCGAGTGATACATCGTCCGCGTTGAAGTTGTTGAGCTCGCGGCCGAACAACGGCACATCGAGCCCTGTCTCATGCAGAAGTGCGATCGAGCGTCTGACTGCGGAAGCGGAAAAGATCACCGACAGTTCGTACGTCACCCGCTCCGCCGCGATGTTCACGATTCGCGACGCGCGAGAGCGAATCGCCTCGATCGTCGCTCGATCGATCTCGAAGCGATGCTTGACCGCCATTCGCACTGCCTTGAGGCAGCGCAACGGATCGTCATCGAAATTCTCGGCCGCGACCATGCGCACGACGCGGCGTTCGAGGTCACGCTGCCCCTGGTGCGGATCGAGCAGCTCGCCGTCGCCGAGCCTGACCGCCATTGCATTGATGGTGAAGTCGCGACGAGCGAGATCGGCCTCGATATCGCGGTCGAGGATCTCCGCGAAATCGTAGGCGTGCTCACCATCGACGACGCGCCACGCGCTGAGATGCTCGCCGCTGCCGAGCCGGATCACGCGTTCGCTGATCGCACGAGCGCGCCCATGCGGGTCGTTGCAGGCGACATCGACGTCGAGAGGATCGATGCCGAGAAGAAGATCGCGGATCGCGCCGCCGACAACGTAGCTGTCGGGAGGCAATTTCGAGAGAAGTGGAAAACGGCGGAGAAGCTCGTCACGCAACATGATTGCGCAACGTGCCGATGCCGTCGATCTCCACTTCCACGACATCGCCGCTCTGGAGCGGGCCGACCCCTGCAGGCGTTCCGGTGAGGATCACGTCGCCGGGGCACAACGTCATCACCGACGAGATGAACTCGACGAGGAAGTCGCACGGAAAGATCATGTCGCGCGTGTTGCCCTTCTGCTTCACTTCACCATTGACGCGCGTGACGAGATTGAGCGCGGATGGATCGAGATCCGTCTCGATCACCGGACCGATCGGACAGAATGTATCGAAGCTCTTCGCCCGCGTAAACTGCACGTCCTTCTTCTGCAGGTCGCGCGCGGTTACGTCGTTTCCGCACGTGAAGCCGAGAACATAGCCGCGCCAGTCCGCGCGGCGGACGTTGCGAGCCTGGCGCCCGATCACGATGGCCAGCTCCCCTTCGAAGTCGACGCGCTGCGACTGCGGCGGCCGGATGATCGTTCCTTCCGGTGCGAGGACGCTGCTCGGCGCTTTGAGAAACAGGATCGGCTCCGGCGGTGCTTCATTGCCGAGCTCTTTCGCGTGTTCCGCATAGTTGCGGCCGACGCAGACGATCTTGGAAGGGGCCACGACGTTTGTCGGACTAACCGGCGGTGCGGCCTCGTCGACATAGCGCGCCAGCTTCATGAGCCTACGTTATCATTCACCGTTCCGATGGCCCAGACAACACTACTCACTCGCGAACAGATCGAGCGCCGCGTCGCCGAGATGGCGAAACAGATCAGCGGAGATTTCACATCCGGCGAGCTGATCGCGCTCTGCGTGCTCAAGGGCGCCGTCTTCTTCTGCACCGATCTCATGCGCAACATGTCCATCGATGTCGCGCTCGATTTCATCCAGATCTCGAGCTATGGCAACCAGAAATACTCATCGGGCGTCGTGACGATTCTGAAGGAGCCGCAGCTCGATATGCGCGGAAAGTCGGTCCTCATCGTCGAGGACATCATCGACAGCGGCCTCTCCATGCGCGAGGTGTTCAACTACATCGAGAGCCGCGGCGCGACGAAAGTGAAGACCGCCACGTTCCTCGACAAACCGAAAGCGCGCAAGGTTCCGTTCAACCCTGATTACATCGGTTTCTCGATCGAGCCGCAGTTCGTCGTCGGCTATGGTCTCGACTTCGCCGAGAAGTACCGCAACATCCCTGAAGTGCAGGTGTTGTCGGACTAGCGCCATGACATCCGCTATCGAAGTATGCCGCCGACCAGCAGCGCGATCATGACCGCCCCGAGCGCATACCGGTAATAGATGAAGATCGCGGTCGTGTGTGTGCGCAGGTAGCGCAGAAGAAACCAGATCGACGCGTAACCCGAGATGAACGAAACGACGATCGCGATGATGATCGCGGTCCAGCCGAGTTGCGCCAGATGCGCGCGCTCATGAATGAGCTCGAGCAATCCGGCGCCGCCGACAGCGGGAATGCTCAGCAGAAACGAGTAACGCGCCGCGGTCGGTCGCTCGACCTTCCGGAACAGCGCGGGCATGATCGTCGAGCCGCTGCGTGAAGATCCCGGGATGAGCGCGAGACATTGACCGAGGCCGATGACGACGGCGTCGGTCACAGTCAAATCTTCAAAGCTGCGGAGCTGACGCCCTCGCGCGTACATCTCAGCGACCTGAAGCAGCACGGCCACGACGATCACCATCGTGGTGATCACCCAGAGCCCTCGAAACGTCGACTCGATGTGCTTCTTCAGCACGATTCCGAGGACGACGATGGGGATCGTGCCGATGACGACGAGCCAGGCCTCGCGCGAGTCCGTGTCCGCGAGCGGACGTCGCGTGATCAACCCTCGAAGGAGACCGGCGACGAGACGAACGATGTCGCGCGCGAAGTAGATGATCGCGGCCAGCAGCGTCCCGAACTGGATCACCGCCGACGCCGCCGCGCCCGGATCGCCCCAGCCTAGCAAGACGGGGACAATCTCGAGATGCGCGGTGGAAGAGATCGGGATGAACTCGGTCAGGCCTTGCACAAGACCGAGGACGATAGCTTCAGTGATGGACATATGAATTCTGAATTCATCTTTTTTACATTTCCCAAATCACGGGCAGGATCAACGGCCGCCGCCCCATCGTCTTTCGAAAGTATCGTTTGAGCTGCGCGCGCATCTTCTCCTGCAGGAGATCGGAGTCGCGCAGCTCGTCGGTGTCGCTTTCGTCAAACATGCCAACCAGTTCTCGACGCACTTCATCGAGCACGTCCTGACTCGCGTCGACGTGCACGAGTCCCCGCGTAATGATTTCGGGATCGCGGATCAGGCGGCCGTTCGAATCGACGGCGACGACGACGATCACGAAGCCGTCTTCAGCAAGATGCTGACGATCGCGGACGACGACCTCCGGCACCTCCTCCGCCTCGGCATCGATGAACACTTTCCCATTCGGCACGCGATCTTCGAGCACGCGGATCTGATCGCCTTCGATCTCCGCGATCTGTCCGTTCGTGATGACGACACCGTGCGGAACACCCACTGACTGTGCGAGACGAGCATGATGAATGAGGTGGCGCAGCGTGCCATGAATCGGCACGAAAAATTTCGGCCGCGTGATGCTGAGCATCAGCTTCAGCTCTTCCTCGCAGGCGTGCCCGGACACGTGCACGTCGGGCTGCTCGTGCGAGACGACGTCCGCACCGCGCCGGTAGAGATGATCGATGACATGCGCGACCGCGCGCTCGTTTCCCGGAATCGTCCGCGCGGAGATCACCACCACGTCGCCCTTCTCGATCTCGATCTGCTTGTGTTCGCCGATGGCCATCCGCGAAAGCGCTGACGACGGCTCGCCCTGCGTGCCCGTGGTCATGATCACGAGGTGGCGCGGATCGCCCTCGGGAGAACTTGCGCGAAGTTCGCGCGGAAATCTGATGTATCCGAGACGCTCGGCGGTCTCGATGTTGTCGACGAGCGAGCGGCCGATGAGCAGGACCTTGCGGTTGTACTTTCGTGCGGTGTCGATGACCTGCTGCACCCGATGAATGTGCGAAGCGAACGTCGTGACGATGATGCGCCCCGTCGCCGACGCGAAGATGCGATCGAATGCGCCGCCCACGGTCCGTTCCGAGGGACAGTGGCCCGCAATGAGTGCGTTGGTCGAATCGCTGAGCAGCGCCAGAACGCCGCGCTCGCCGTATTCCGCGAACTTGGCGATATCGGTCGGTTTTGAATCGATCGGTGTGTGATCGATCTTGAAATCGCCGGTGTGGATGATGGTGCCGACAGGCGTGGTGATCGCAAAACCGAGCGCGTCGACGATCGAGTGCGTGACGCGGATGGCCTCGACACGAAATGGCCCGACCTCGACGACCTCGCGCGGCAAGATCCCGCGCAGCTCCACGTCGTCGATCCCGAACTCCTCGAGCTTGTCATGCACGAACCCGAGCGTGAGCGGCATCCCGTAGACCGGGATGTGCAAACGCTCGACGAGGAAGGGCACGGCACCGATATGGTCCTCATGGCCGTGCGTGAGAAACACCGCCCGGAACTTCGACGGCGTGTCGAACATATAAGTCATGTCGGGAACGATCACGTCGACGCCGAGGGTCGCTGTGTCGGGAAACATCATTCCGCAGTCGACGACGATGGCCTCGCCCTCGTACTCGTAGACCATGCAGTTCATGCCGATCTCGGATAATCCGCCGAGCGGGATGATGCGCAGGTTGCCCGTCACGCCGTGGGCGGTGTATCACGTGCACAGCGGAGGATCAATATGGCCGAGAACGCAGTGGCGAAAAAGCTGAAACTCGCCGGACGAAAACGCCCCGCCCTCATCAACGCTCCTGAAGACTACGACCTCGGCGTCGACGCCGCGACGAAACTCAGCGGCAAGTTCGACTGGATCCAACTCTTCGTGAAGAACAAAGCGGAGCTGGACAAGATCGCGCCGAAAGCGGCCGCGGCGCTCGAGCCGGAGTCGATCCTCTGGATCTCGTTTCCAAAAGGGACGTCGAAGATTCAAACCGATCTGACGCGCGACAAGGGTTGGGATGTGCTCAAGAAACTCGATCTGAAGTGGCTCACGCTCGTTTCGGTCAACGACACATGGTCCGCATTCGGGTTGCGGCCGTACAAAGAAGACGAGACGCGGCAGGACTGGCGCTAGCGGAGAGCCGGGCGTCTCGCCCGCAGCTCTCCACTGCCCTACGGATAAATGCGATTCAACATGCGCGGGTAGGGAATGGTCTCGCGCAGATGCGGCACGCCTGACACCCACGCCACCACCCGTTCGATGCCCATGCCGAATCCCGAGTGCGGAAACGTCCCGTACTTTCGAATGTCGAGATACCACTGAAATGCATCGACCGGCAGGTTGTGCTGCTTGATGCGCTCGAGAAGCAGGTCGTAATCGTGAATGCGCTGCGAGCCGCCGATGATCTCGCCGTAGCCCTCGGGTGCGATCATGTCGAGGCCGAGGACGACGCTCGGGTCTTTCGGATCGGGTTGCATATAGAACGCTTTGATGGCTGTCGGGTAGCGCGAGATCATGACCGGACGGTCAAATGAGTTCGCGATCACTGTCTCCTCGTCGCCGCCGAAATCATCGCCAAAGTTGACGTTCATTCCCTTCGTCTTCAAGAGCTCGATGGCCTCTCGATACGTGATGCGCGGAAACGGGCGTTTGACGTTTTCGAGTTTCGACACATCGCGCTCGAGCGTCTTCAGCTCTTCCTGACATCGATCGAGCACGCGCCCGACGATGTATTCGACGAATTCCTCGGCCAACTCCTGTAATCCATCGAATTCGAGAAACGCGACCTCCGGCTCGACCATCCAGAACTCCATCAGGTGCCGGCGCGTCTTCGACTTCTCGGCGCGAAACGTCGGGCCGAAGCAGTAGACGCGTCCGAACGCGGCCGCCGCCGGCTCGAGATAGAGCTGTCCCGACTGCGAGAGATACGCCTTCTCCCCGAAGTAGTCGGTCTCGAACAGCGTCGACGTTCCTTCGGCGGCGTTGGCCGTGAGGATCGGCGAATCGATCAACACGAAATCGCGATCATAGAAGAAGTCGCGGATCGCTTTTTCGATCTCATTGCGGACACGGAGAATCGCGTACTGTTTCGAAGAGCGGAGCCAGAGATGCCGCAGATCCATGAGGAACGCGGTGCCGTGCTCCTTCGGCGTGATCGGATACTCCTGCGCGAGCTGGATGATCTCGAACGATTCGACGCCTAACTCCACACCACCGGGCGCGCGCTGTTCGGCGCGAACCGTGCCGGTCACGCGAACGCTCGACTCCTGCGTCACCTCTTCAACCGCCTTCCACGTCTCCTCGGCGACTTCCTTTTTGAAGACGACGCACTGCAGATAGCCGCTGCCGTCGCGGATGATGGGGAACTGCAGCTTTCCCGACGTGCGTTTGTTGTACAGCCAGCCGTTGATCGTGACCTTCTCGCCGAGATGTTTCGGAAGGTCTTTGATGCGAATCATAGGGGCGCGGATTATAGAAGGATGAAGGCTGAAGGATGAAGGATGAAGAACGGTCCACTCATCCTTCATCCTTCATCCTTCATCCTTCATCCTTTCAGAACGTCAATCGCTCCATGGATCGCGCGTGCTTCCGAATCGACGTTGCGAAGCTTCGTCTCAAACGCTTCAATCTTCTCCGACTCGGTCTGGTAGAAGCGCTGATACGGCTCGAACGCACTGTTGATGCTGCGGACCATGCGATCGATCTCGATCGTCGACTCACGCTCGAGAGCGGCGTGCATCGTCGTGCGCAGCTCCTCGATGCGATGCTGAAACTCCGTCTTGGCTTTGCTGCGCTTGTACGGAAGGATGAGGAAGCTCGTGACGAGCAACATCGTCGCGGCGGTGAGGCCGGTGACATCGAGAGCCATGCTGCTGACCGCGGAGGTGATGATGTATCCGAGTCCGATCGCGCCGGCGCCGAGTCCAAATGACTGGATGACGGCACGCATCGCGTTCTCGATGATCCGCCGACTTTCCACGTTGATGTCGTACAACGCCAGACGCTGCTCGGCCTGCGTGCGGATGCGCGAGTAGACCTCCTCGCGGTTGTAGGCGAACTCGCGCCCCACGCGGCCCACGATCTCTCTGTCGCGGGCGTCGCGCTCTGCGTCGCGGTGGAACTGCTCGACGGTGCTGTTCCAGAGCTTCATGTTCTCGCGCACGAGCCAGTCGACCGATTCCTGGATCGTCGCATCGACGTTCCCCTTGAATCCCTGAAAGACCTGACGATCGAACTCCTCGCGGAAGCGAAGGCTGTCGCGGAGCATCATGATGTGCTGGATGCGGACATAGCGATCGAGGAAATCGACGCCGCGTCGCTCCACTTCCATCATCAGGTTGTCGATCCGAACGACGAACTGCTTGAAGTTGCTCTCCAGGTCCGAGCGCGCCTTTTCGAGCTGCGCGATGATCGATTCGATGCGCGCTTTGTCGGCCGCCAGCAGCTCGCGGCGCGATTCGACGATCGCGAACTGCTTCTTCGTCACGGTGAGAATCGTATCGAGCGGCGCCTGCAACTTGATGCGCACGCGCTCCTTTTCCGAAAGCACTTTGAAGATGTAGTTCTCGAGCGCACCGAAACGGTCGCCCGTTTTCGCGCTGACCGGAAAAATGACGGGATCAAATCCGAAGATCGTTCGCGTGTTGGTCTTCAGATACTCGATCACCTGGTCGATTTCATAATTGTTTTTCGTATCGATCTTATTGAGTACAAAAATGACCTTCTTCCCCCACTCGCGGATGTACTCGAGAAAGCGCCGCTCCGATTCGGAGAGCGGCCGGTCGATCGACGTCACGAACAGCACCAGATCGGCGCGCGGGATGTAATCCTCGGTGATCTCCTGATGGCGCTGCACGATCGAGTTGGTGCCCGGCGTGTCCACGAGCGTGATGTGGCGCAGGAATTCGACCGGATAGAACTGCTCGACGACGAAGTCGGAGATCCGCTTCTGCGTTTCCTTTTCACCGTACCGCAGCAGCGAGATGCGATCGTCGACAGGGATCGGTCCTTCGACGCGCAGCTTCACTCCGAACAGCGCGTTGATCACCGATGACTTGCCGGCGTTGAACTCGCCGACGATGACGACCGTGAATAGATCCTCGAGTGTCGCCAGGAGCTCGTCCACGCGCCGCCGCTCGTCCGGCTGCTCACGGTCGAGCGTCTCGCGCAGGGAAACCAGGAGCTGACCCTCGCGCCGCACGAGCGCGTGGACCTCAGGATCGATGATCGTGTCGAAGATGCCGGGCACATACAAAGTAGATCACGTCACGTCATCCTGAGCGAAGCGGCTATGCTTTCGGGGGAACGCTCAAGCGAGCCATGCGACGTCTCACGATTTACGGGTCTGTCTTTGTTGCGGCGACGATCGCAGCGGTTGTGATGTACCACCTTGCGACGCGTAAGATCGTCATCGAACGACCGATGCTCGGTGAGCGGCCCCCGCAAGCGCCGGCTCCCGAGATTTTGATCGGTCGCTCCTTACCGACTTTCGCTGCTGTGGATCAGAATGGCCGCCCCGCAGGCACCGAAGCGCTAGTCGGCCGAGTTGTTGTGATTAACATGTTTGCCACGTGGTGCCGACCGTGCAAAGAGGAACTGCCACGGCTGGAGCGCGAGGTATGGCGCCGGTTCGAACCCCAGGTCTCGGTGGTCGCGCTTGCTTTGGGAGAAGGAGCTGGCTCGGTCCGAGAGTTCAATCGACGCACAAATCTCACGTTTGCGCTGGTCGCTGATCCCAATGGGGACATCGCGCGACGTTTCAGCCGGGACAACATGATTCCGCGAACATATGTCATCAGCCGGTCTGGTGTGATCGTTTATCAAACGATTGGGTACGATGAGACAAGTTTCAGCAAGCTGGTCTCTGCGGTCCAGCACGCGATCGAGAAACGGTAAAAGAGTCACGCCAGGCCGTCGCCCGCTCGAAATGACGGTCATCTCGGCACCCTCACCAACAACGACCGGGGCACGATCGTGATCACGAGGGGCGGCGACATGCTAAACAGCTCGCCGTCGATGCCGACGTGCACAACACGGTGCGCCGACTGCACCTTCATCGCCGAGGTCCGGAACGAGCGGAAGCCCGGCGTTTCATGCACGCGGCCGGCGACATAGTGCGCGATGAACTTCGCCAGCTTCAGACGCGAAAGGTGCGGCAGCCAGTAGACGGACAGTCTTCCTTCTTCCAGCGTGCCACGCGCCGCCTTGATCCCGATCCCCGAAAGGTCATACGAGTTGTTCGACACCATGAACACGTGCGTGCGCACGACCTCCTGATGATGTTCCGTCTCGAGGTTGAGCGTGACGTGGGGATACTTTCGAAGCGTGTGGTACGCGGCATAAAGGCGCGCTCTCCAGCGCGGATAAACGCGACCGCGTTCCTCGCGACGCGCGATCAGCTCGGGGTACAGGCCGAGGGAGAGGTTGTTGACGAAGAAGCGGTCGTTGACACGGGCGGCGTCGATCTGGCGCGTTTCGCCCTGGAAGGCGACGTCGAGCGCGACATGCCAATCGAGTGGGATTCCCAGATCGCGCGCGAAATGGTTGTAGGTCCCGACCGGAATGACGGCGAGAATCCCTTCGGTGTTGACCAGGGCCTGCAGGACATTGCTGATCGTGCCGTCGCCGCCCGCGGCGACGAAGAGGCCGACGCCCCGCTGCATCCGTTCACGAATTGTTTTCGCGCAGTCCGTCTCGCGCGTGAGGTGGATCACCTCCAGGCCCAGTTCCTGCGCCGCATTCTTCAGCCGCTCGAGCTCCGCTGCGGAAAGCTTCGCGCCCGATGAGGGATTGAAGAACAGGATGCCCTTGCTCGTCGGCAATTTTCGACTCCGCGCGAATGGTTGAATGCGCTGACTATGAAACGACTTGCGGTTTCTCTCGCGGCCTTGATGATCGCACTCTCCGCAGTTGCAGCGGACAAGCCAAAGGAGTGCGCGCTCTGCGTCGGTGCGGTCTCCGACGTGAGCGCTCCGCCCTCAGCGCTGATCCCGCTGCTCGTCGAAACGTCGGCCGGCGATCTCCCTGAGATCGCGCAGCAGATCGATGCGCTCACACCTGAACAGCGGAAGAGCACCTCGATTGTGGTTCGCTATTCGATCGACGAGGGGAAGGACCCGCTGCTCGATGTGGAATCGAAGACGAACACGATCGTCGAGTGGGCGCGGCTTCACGGACCGTTCGACTCGCTGGCGATCATCGTCCAGCACTCCGATCCGGCCGTCGTCGCTTACGCGATCAAACGCGCCGCGGTCATGGCTCAGGGTGCCAACGCCGCCATGCGCATCGCCATCGGACGCATGCCGCTCGATGATCTGAAGAAGCTCTACGAACATGGAGCGCAGTCCTACTTCGATGCGCTCATTGTCGATGCGGCGAACGTCGCCGATACAGCGGCGTGGCTCCTGGCGAACGACCCGGCGAAGAAGATCTATGCCGTCGTGACGCCGCAGTCGCCGAATGCAGCGTTCGATCTCGCTCAGGCGTTGTCGCAGGGGGCGACGCGCGCGTATCTTGCCGGACCCATGAACGCGGCGGCGCTGGCCAGCTTCAATCGCGCGCTGGCCGGCGATTTCGCCTACGACGCGACGTCGCAGACGGCGGTTCTCGACGCAAAAGGCAACAAGACGTTGACGCCGGTTCTCACATTCATCCGCGGCGAGGATCTGCGCGCCCTTGTCGTCCCGCGCGGCGATACGGTGACGACGATCGTCGCCATCCCCAGCGATCAGTTCGAGAAGCCGCGGCGCATCGATGCCGCCGGCGAGCGCGCTATCACGGATACCGGCAAGAAAGGCGGCAAGCTTCTCGTGGGCGTGCAGCCGTCGCAGGAGCCGTACGCGATCATTGTCGACCGCGCCGAAAAACCGCGGCAGAACGTGACGAAAGAAGCGATCGAGGTCGCGACGCAGCGCGGCATCACGGTCGAGGAGATCATCCGCAATCATCAGGCTTACCAGTCGTATCAGGAGTCGATCCGGCCGCGCTACATCGCGCGCGACACGACCAAGCTCCGTTTCGACATCGGCAATGGCGCCGACGCGATCGAAGCGACGATCGCCGGCGACTACTTCTCCGACCCGCATACTCAGAAGGCTGATTGGATCTGGCAGGACTTCTACATCAACGGTGTGAAGTGGAAGTACGGCCGCATTCCCGAGCTTCCTCTGATTCAGCCGGAGAAGGTGTCGCAACTTCCGCTCGACATCCACCTGACCAACGAGTATCGGTATCAGCTCGTTCGCGAGACCGAAGTCGACGGCTATCAAACGTACGAGGTCCGCTTCGAGCCGCCTCAGAACGCACCGGCCGCGTTACCGCTGTATCGCGGCACGGTCTGGATCGACTCGCGCACATGGGCCCGCGTGCGCATCACGATGGTGCAGCTCAATCTCGCCGGCGAAGTGCTCTCGAACGAAGAGCGCGTCGACTTCCAGCCGTTCGCTCGCGAAGGAAACCAGCCGATCGAACCAGCGGATGTGGCGAAGCGCGACGCGCGCGCGGTTCTCTGGCTGCAGCGCGATGTCTCCGCCCAGCAGGTGATCTCAGCAGCCGGACGCGCCAACGTCGTTCTGCGCACGACGACATTCACCAACTTCCGCATCGATCCCAGCGACTTTCAGACGCGTCTGGAACAGGCGTCGGCCTCCGACGCGCGCATGGTCCGCGAGACGCAGGCGGGTCTGCGCTATCTCGAGAAGCGCGGCAGCGGCGAGCGCGTCGTCAAAGAAGGATTCGACACAGCGCGGCTCTTCATGCTCGGCGGCGTTCATCACGATGCCGGTCTCGACTTCCCTGTGGTTCCGTTGGGCGGAATCGACTACTTCAACTTCGATCTCGCGAACCGAGGGATTCAGATGAACGTCTTCTTCGCCGGGGTGATCCTCGCCGCGAATGCAACGCATCCGAATGTGGCGAACACGCGGACGAACATCGGAGCCGACTTCTTCGGCATCGCCATCCCCGTCGGAAATACGATTTATCGCAATGGATTCGAGCAGAAGCGTGAGGCGGTGAAAACCGTGCCGCTGAACCTGACGCTGCGCGTCGGCCATCCCGTGTTCCAGTTCGGAAAGGTCGATCTCTCGTTCACGACATCGCATACGACGTATCAGAGATCGGAAGATACGGCGCCAGATTTCATCGTGCCGGCGGATACGTTCGAGATCGG
>DASYUK010000367.1:0-1509 GCA_036001325.1 Thermoanaerobaculia bacterium | reverse complement strand
TCGCCGATGCACATGCACCACGACTCGCCGCTCATGCGCACCGGCTCCTGCAGATAGGGCGGGAGATTGCGCGCCGCGGCGCTGTACATGTGCCCCGTCTCGGGGTCGACGAGCCAGACCCAGCCGGTCTGCAGATCGAGGAGATCGGTCACGAGCTCGAGCGTCCGCTCGAGCGCCTCCCTCACGCTCGGCGAGCTATTCAGCGCTTCGGCGATCGAACCGACGATCTCGAGCTCGCGGCGGGAGGAAGCCACCTCGCGATTTTAGCGTCCTCTTTGACCGCTTTCGCGCGTGCCTGCACGCCACCGGTGCTGTAGTAACGCGGCATGAACCACCAGGGGTCATAGTATGGATAGAAGTACGGGAAGTAGTAGTCGTCGTCATCACGCTCGGCTTCGCGACGGCGATTCTTACGCGCGTCCGCTTCGTCGAGCATCGCCTTCACGACCTCTTTCGAAACGTGGGCATTGGTCATCGCGATCAGATCATCGGCGGTGACTTCGAAGTCTTCGCGAGTGTGAACGACGAACGCGATGATGGCGTCGTCGCTCACACCCGCCTGCGACATGCGGATCACATCGTCCACGATGGTCCGCCGTGTTCGATCGAGCGCGAAGAGCGGCGTGGAGACGAGGAACAGAACGATGAACGCTCGCTTCACGGCCGAACCCTCCTACCAGTGTCTGCCGCGGAACCGCGGACCGAACCGGAATCCGACCGAGAAGCGCGGCCCGTAGAAGAACGGATCGTAGTAGTACGGGTAGTAGAACGGGTCGTACCAGCCGTAATAATAAGGAGGCGCTACGTAGACCGCCGTTCGGCTTCCGTAGCGACCGTTCTTGCGATCCGCCGCCTCGTCCACGACCGCCTTCACGACCTCTTTCGAGACGTGCGCGTTCGTCATGGCGATGATGTCGTCGGCCGTCACGTCGAATCGCTCGCGGGTATGCGCGACGAACGAGATGACCGCATCGTCGCTGACGCCGGCCTGCGACATCCGGATCACGTCATCGACGACGGTCCGGCGGTCGCGATCGCTTCGGTTGGCGTCGTCGAGCGCGAAGACCGGCGCGGCCGCGACGGTGAGAAGAAGAATAAAGAGAGGAATCAGTCGCTTCACTTACGGTCTCCTTTCCAACTGCAAGTATCATGACCGAAGTCAGCGCCGGAGTAGTCCCGACGGCACGCCCTGTCAGTCCGGCTGTTTCAATCTTTGTAACAATGAAGGTCGTCGGCCGTGGGTCGTAGGTCGTGGGGGCCTCAGCGCCAAAAGGCCCCACGACCTACGACCTACGACCCACGACCCGACGATCTACATCGCCATCATCGCGTACCGCAGCGCGTCTGTGACCGTGACCGCGTGCTTCTTCACCGGATTTCCTTCTCCGCCGAGGCTCTTCATACCGATCGGCGTGATTCCCTGTCGCTGCAGCTCCGGCAGAACGCGCTTCTCGAAGGAGCGGAAGCCGGCGTCGAAGCAGTTGAGCGGAAGCTGGCAGGTGTCGAACG
>DASYUK010000366.1:0-4019 GCA_036001325.1 Thermoanaerobaculia bacterium | reverse complement strand
TCTGCACACGGAGACGGAGAGGCTCGCCGAAGCGGGCGCTGACTTTGCGCTCTTCGCTTCGAACACGCCGCACATCGTATTTGATGAAGTCCGCAAGCTCTCCTCGATCCCGCTGCTGAGCATCGTGGAGGCCACATGCGCGGCAGCGCAGTCCCTCGGCATCAAGAGAGCGGGCCTGATCGGTACAAGGTTCACGATGCAGGGGCGCTTCTACGCCGATGTGTTTTCACGACGCGGCATCGAGGTGATCGCGCCTGGCGACGAGGAGCAGACGTACATCCACGACAAATACATGAACGAGCTCGTGAACGCGTTGTTTCTCGATGACACGCGCGCGAAATTGCTCGAGATCATCACCCGCATGCGCGAGCGTGATTCGCTCGACGCGCTGATCCTCGGCGGCACTGAGCTACCGCTGATCCTGCGAGATTCGGATGACAGCGGTATCCCATTCCTCGACACAACGCGCATTCACGCTGAAGCGGCGGTCGCGCTCATGCTTGCCTGAGTGCGCCCGATCACGTACAACGCAGGCACAACCAACTGCATCAGCAGACGATCGGCCGACTGATCGACGAGATCGCGCACAGCCCAGTAACTCACTGCGTAGGCAACGAGATAAATACCCAACATCGTAGAAAGAATGTAAGCGGGAAGGATAAGGTCGCGGCCACGCCTGCGAATGAGCAACACGATCGCCGCACCGATGGTGGCGATCCAGAAGAGCCCCCATGTATCGAATCGCGTCGCATGCCGCATCACCCCGAGCGCAGCCGGCATCAAGCGATCGAGCTTCTCCGATACCAGTGGTAATCGCGCGATGAAGTTCTCTTCGTCACCGGAAGGAACACGGCTGCGCCAGATCAATAAGGTCAAAACGGCGGTCGTAAATGGCAAGAGACTCGCCGCGATGCGCTTGCCGAAGATGAACACTCCCGCCGCCACCAGAACGATCGCGTAAGGCAGGCCTTCACTCTTCGTCAACGTTAGAAACGCCAGCCAGAGACCGAAGCGCAGAGGCGAACGGCGATCGACCAGCTCGAGGAAAGCGCAGCCGGCAAACGCAGCGACGATGACGTCGTTGTAGGCCGATGTGACTCCGCCGTCTTGTGTCACCGCGAACTGCGGGATCCATGGCAGGAGTGCGGCCGGCCAGGCGCCGATCCACTTTCGTGCGTGGATCGCGAGCCCGAGAAGCGTCATTGGATAAAGCCAACGAACGTGCTGGTCGTCGAGATCGCGGCTCGCGACCATCACCGCCGCCGCGTCGAGCGGAACGAGAAGTGGATAGCGATTTCGTGCATCGTAGGTCGTTTGTTGATGAAAGAACGGTCCATCGACGAGATGCTCGGTGGCGATCGCCTTGGCTTTCAAAAGCCAGAACGCACGTCCGTCAAAGTCGTGCAGTGGCACAACCGCCGTAACGAAAAGAAGGAGCGCCAACGGCAAGCACATGAGTAGTGCGGCCGCGTCGATCGTGGGCCGCGGCGATGGCGGTCGCTTCACCAGTAACAGAACAATTCCGGCAATCGCGAGCACTATTAGCGTGCTGATCATCGGTACATGGAGAAGAAGCGCGACGTAGAGCGTCATCCCCAGGCTGCCGAGGCCCAAGAGAAATGGCGAAGTGGATCCGACGACGCGGCAAAGTGCGAGGCCGATGACGGCAAATGCAATCGTCGTTACGAGCAGTCCTGTCATTGCTTGTCTGGCCAGGCGAAGTTCGTCGCGCCGCCTTTTTCGCGCCACGATGCGAATGCGATGATTGGCATTTCACTTTCGACGCAGGTCTCCCCGCTGGCTGGCACGGAGACGATGCTCATAGGCGGCACCGTTCGGTTGGTGGCATTCGCGGACACCGCAACGTCACGCTCGTTCGGATTGACAATCCATAACTTCGATTCTGGTGGCGAAGCGAGGCAAATGTGGCGCGCCGCGGCGTGCTCGATCGGCGGCAACGACGCCGCCGAGCGGCGGCCATGATTCACAAACCAGAACTGAAAACGCACCTTGCCATCGGCGACTACTCGCATCCATCCGACTTCATTGACGCCGAAGAGTTGGTACACCGCATCGTTCCACGTCCGTCGTTCGCCCGCGCCGAGCGTCGCCTCTGTTCGACGGCGAGACGGAAACAGCTCGAATGCAATGTGCGACGGGACGCCGGCTTCATTCACGATGACACCTTCCGTCGTGTAGACGTCGGGAGCGGGGCCATCACTCGAAGCGACGATGGGCACGATGAATGACGTCGACTCGGCGTTCGGCCGAGCATCGCCAATCACAAAATCGTTTCCGATTTCCTCTGCCCGAACTTCAGCGTAGGAGAGCCTTCGCACTTCCGCCGATGCCCGGGTATCGACATATGCGATCGCCGCCGGTCGAGATGGACTCGCATCCTGGTTGTAAGCGGCGCGACTGAAATAGAGCTTCGTCCGGCGTGGGTACAGGTAGTAGCCGGCGAAGAGGCCTTCACCGATGTTTCGCGGTGCGGGATTCAGGACGATCGCCACCGGCTCACCGGAACGGAGGCTGGCACGAACAGAAGCGATCCCGTCGTAGAGCGGACCGATGACGCGGGAACGCCGCTGCTTGTAAGAAAGCTGACGGAGGACGATGGCCTCTCGCGTCATCGATGTGAGCCGCGGCACTGTTGAAACGGCGAGCGAAAGAAAAACGAGAACATAGGCCACCACCGACGTGGTTAGCTTTCGGTCAAGGACATGATCTCGTTCTCGCATGCGGATCTTACCGCTCATCCTGCGCGAATCCGGCGATAGGCGCATCCCATTTTTCGCTACAACACGTCACGCCAAGCCGGCGGTCGCCGAGATGCTCGCCTGACTTTGTCAGGGTCGCAAATGACGATTGAGGAAGGCTAGCGTGGCGTCCCAGGCGACGCGCGCCTTGTCGCGGTCGCGGAAGTTGAAGACGTGGCCGGCGCCGGGGATCACGAGAAGCTCGACCGGTCGTCCCATCTGCGTGAGCCGCTGTGCGAGCCGCCGCGATTCCTTCACCCTCGCCGAGTGGTCGAGATCGCCGTGCACGCCGCGCCTCGCCTTTGCGTTAGGCGAAGTCGCCATGACTTCGCTCCCACGCCTCGCGCCCGTCGGCGCCAACCTCGGGTGCAGGACGCAGTGATTCATGCACCCGGCGAGGAGCAGCGCCGGAAACAATGCGATAGTGCGCATCCTACAGATTCAGGTCTTTGGGAAACTGCCGCCAGTTTACGAAGTCGCTATCGCTGTGTTCCCTCGCCTCCTCATCGGAGATCGAACGCGAATTCCACGCCGTGTTCAGGTGGTGGTAGGCGTGCTCGATGGCGATTTCGAATTCCTCCGTGCTCACCGCGTCGGACGTGAGTGCGGTCGTGAGCCTTTGTAGTTCCTGAACCGCTTCGGTCAAGTGGAACAATACCCAGCGTTTATTCATCACGGGATCGATTTCCTGTCGATGCGGATATTGTCGATCAATCTCGTGCGTCCGATACGGACGGCGCCGGCGACGAGCAGGTCGCGACGGAAATCGACCGGGGGCTCGAACGTGAGCGGATCGACCAGCGCGAGGTAATCGACATCGACACCTCGTGTCTCCGCAGCCATTTTGTGCATCAGCTTCTCGACACCCTCGACATCTTCCACTCCATGCGTCACCGCCTCCTCCCCCGCCCGCAGTGCGCGATGCAATACCGGCGCAAGCTTTCGCTCCTCGGCAGACAGATAGCTGTTGCGCGAAGAGAGAGCCAGCCCGTCGTGTTCGCGAATCGTTTCGCCGAAGACGAGCCTCACGGGAACGTTCAGATCACGTACGACGCGATCGATGACCGCGCACTGCTGAGCATCCTTGCGCCCGAAGACGGCGAGATCAGGCAGCACGATGTCGAACAGTTTCAGGACGATGACGGCCACGCCATCGAAGTGGCCTGGACGATGCGCTCCTTCGAGCGTCCTCGCCAGCGGACCGACGGACACCGTCGTCGTCACGTCCGGCGGATACATCGTCTCGACCGACGGCATGAA
>DASYUK010000365.1:0-12565 GCA_036001325.1 Thermoanaerobaculia bacterium | reverse complement strand
GCGCAAAGGCCCCCGATACCTACGACCCACGACCGACGACCATGATCAATCGCCTTCGCTCCGCCAAGAAAATAGGCCTGCTCTTCTCCGGCGGCTCGATGCGCTGCATCTTTCAGGTTGGCGTTATCGAGACTCTTTATTCGCTCGGCATTCGACCCGCGGTGTGTCTCGGCGTTTCCGGCGGCGCCTGGAACGCGGCTGCTGTCGCCGTCGGCAACTGGGGGCGCATACGCTCGTACTGGCGTTTCTTCGCTCGCATGCCGGCGATCGATCTGAGCAACCTCCTTCGCGAGCACTCCCCGTTCATCTGGTCGCGCATTCATCAGAAGGCTTACGACCGCTACGTCGGCTCGGAGAAAATCAAATCGACGGACACGCTGCCGCTGTACGTCGCGATGACGCGACTCCGCGATCGAAGCTCGATCGTCGTCGACGTGAAATCCGCGGCCGACCCCTTCCGCTTATTGCTGGCCAGCAATTACCTCCCTCCGTTTTACACACATCCGCTCGATGTCGACGGCGAGCGTTACGGCGACGGCGGCCTCTCCGACAACGCACCGTACGAATACCTGTTCAACCTCGGATGCGACGCCGTCGTGCTGATGGTCTCGAAGGGCGAAAGCGAAGGAGGGATCTTTCGCAGTACGAACGATGTCGATCACGTGGTGCGCGATGAGCGCGTGGTCGTGATTCGTCCTCGCCACCGGATGCCCCTCGGATTTGTCGAGCGTCGCTGGAGCAAGCTGGCCCCGATCGCCGACGTCGGTGCGCTCCGTGCGCGCGAAGTTCTCCTCGGCGAGCGACATCCGCAGACCGATCTCGCGGCGAAAGGTCTTGCGCCGTCGGCCTATCTCAGCGGGCCTTTAATGTTCGTTCAGCGGATCCGAAGGCAGCTTTTCGAAGATCGTCTTCAGTCGCTCGGCGGACTGTCGGTCCGCAGCCGCGACGACGGCTAAGCCGCTGTGAAAAATCGGCTTGGTGGTCTGCGTGAGCGGCGGTGGCTGCGGCACGGTGCGGACGACTTCGCAGTCGACCTTGATCGTGCCCATATCGCTCGGAAGCTCAACGCGACAGTAAGCGCCGGGAGGCGGCAGTGTGCCCTGATGTGCGACGCGCATTCCGCCCATTGAGGCGTCGAGGACATACACGCGCGACGAGCCGACCGCTCCGCGAAGAGGCTCGCGCAGCTTTACCCGCTGATAGCGACGACGTTCGTTAGTGACCATCCGAGGGAAGGACGAGTGCGGCGATTGTACCATGGCGATTAGATGGCAGAATTCCGTCAAAGGAGAGCTCTATGAAGCGCGCGATCGTTGTCTGTCTCAGCATCCTTCTTCTCTTGGCGAGCTGCCGCGGCGGCGCGGGGGGTCGCCTTGCTGACCTGGAAAAAGCGAATGCGGATCTGACGCGGCGAGTCAAGGCTCTGGAAGATCAACAACTCGAAGCGGACAAGAAGCTCATTCGTCATGACCAGGCGTTGCACGCGATGGCCGAGCGGCTTCGCGAAATGGAGAGCGCGGTCAACAAGATTCAGCTCGGTCCGACGCGCTAAATTTTCGCCAGTTCGTGTAGCGGCGCGCTTCAGCGCGCCGTCGGCGGGCTGAAGCCCGCCGCTACACATCGTGACGAAAGCCGCAGGATCGCATGAAGGCAATCGTTCGCGATCTACGTCTGATTGTTCCGGGCCACGACCCGGCCGTTCCATTCGAATGAGCAGTAAACTGTTGCGAGTCGATTCCAGCCATGTCCCACGGCTCGCGCAAAGGTCAGGAGCGGCGTAAGAAGAAGCGTATCCAGCTTACGCGCGGGATTGTCGCGCGTTACGGCGCCACGCCCGCGGTGATCCTCGACATCACCGACTCCGGCGCGCGCATCGAGCACTTCGTTCGCCTCGACGTCGGCAAGAAGGCCCGGTTTCAGTTCGACTGGGACACCAAGCCGATTGTCGTGGAAGCGGAAGTGAAGTCATGTCGTGTACACCGCTTCGCGCACGGAGAAGCGGGAACGACCGTCTTTCAGTCGGGCCTGTTCTTCACTCAGTTCTATGAAGATTCGCAAACGTTGCTGCGCGACTTCGTCGCCACGCACGTCGCACGATCGCTCGCCGAGCAGGTCGCCAACGCCCGCGGCCTCGGCCCCGTCATCGAGCGCAACATGCCGGTGTTTCGCTCCGGCGTCGTGGCCACCGATGGGATCGATACCAAAGACGAGAGGTCGAAGCGGATGATCCCGACCGCGGCGGTCGTCGTCGATCGCGGTTACGTCCGCTGCACTCTCGTCGGTAACCGGTGGGAGAAGAAGTGGAGCCGCTCGCCGGACCAGCCGGAGAACGGTTTTACCGTGCGTGCCTCCGAGCCGGCCGAGCACATCGATCAGCTCTGCGAGACGTATCTCAACAGCGACGAGAAAAATCGGCAGTTCATCAAGCTGCTCGCAGAGGTCAGCGTCGAACGGACCGAAGAGACGCCTGAGCCGCGCGGCTAATCGGTCACCATCCGGCAACCCAGCCTGCTCGGATGATCGAGGACCCAGGCGTGACTCGGCCGAAACGAAATCGATCGCCACGGGCTCTAACGGTCGTGTCGGTCACCTGATTCGATCCGCGATCGCCATAGCGATGTCGTACGGATGTCCTTCGTTGCGATTGGTCAGCACGCCGACGGAGAGCCGCTCATCGGGAATGCGCACGAGCGCGTTGCGAAATCCGATCGACTCTCCGGTATGCGAGATCACACGACGTCCGTCGTGCTCGCCGATGCGCCATCCGAATCCATATCTCACGCCGGCTTTGTCGGTCTCGACGCGAGGCACCCATGCTTCGGCAAAGCGTCCGCTGTCGAGTGCGCGCAACCACTTCACCAGCTCATCGACGGATGTGTAGATGCCGCCATCGCCGAGAACCGCGCTCGTCAGCGATTGATCGGTACGATGCCAACTGTTTCCTTCGTTGCTGTATCCATACGCGCGATCGACGACGGTCGAGATCCCCTCTTCGTACGCGATCGTCGTGGTCATCCCGAGCGGCGCGAAGATCTTCTCGCGGAGGAAATCAGCGAAGCGGCGGCCCGATGCTCTCTCCACGATCAGCGCCAGCAGCGCGTACCCGCTGTTGCTGTAGCGATAACTCGTTCCCGGCGTGAAGTAGGTCGACTGCTGCGCCTCGAGCAGCCGCAGCACGTCCTCATCCTTTAATTGTTTCGTCGTGCCGGCAGGAATCACATCTTCATAATCGATCAAGCCCGATGTATGAGTGAGCAGATGACGGATGGTGATCGCATCGGCATACGCAGGGAGTGTCGGCAGAAATCGCTCGATCGAATCGTCGATCGACAGCTTCTTGTGTTCCGCGAGCAGCAGGATCGCCGCGGCGGTGAATTGTTTGGTCACCGATGCGAGGCGGTAGTGCGTGGCGGGAGTCGCGGCTACGTGCTCCTCGAGGTTCGCCATTCCGTACGACTTTCGGAAGACGACGCTGCCGTCACGAACGACGATGACGCTCGCGCCGGGAACATTGCCGGTGTAATCGTGCAGCAGCGAATCCATCTGCGCCGTTCTGCATCCTGCCATGAGAACGGCGCTGACAAGAATCAGACGCCGCACATCACTCCCCTTTTCCGAACCACCGTCCCCATCGCGACGGCGCCGGCGCCTCGGGCTGATCGTAATCGACGAATCGACGGATCACTTCCGATTCCGGACAGAACGTGAAGCGGTAGACATACGGCGATGGATACGACGTGTCGTAATCGACTCGCGCCAGCTTGAAGTAGTTGCCGGAGTATTGGAGCGTCATCCCCGGGGTCCACGCCGCTTTCTCTTTCGAAGAAGCGAGGACGAGCGCCCAGTCATCGCCGGTCTCTTCGTGCACCACAAAATCGCCGAGGCGCGTTCGCTGCACGCTCCGCTTCGCCTCGGCCGAGCGCCGGAGATCGCGCGCGAGATCGCCGGCCGTCGCGTAGCGATCTTTCGGGTTCTTCTCCAGACATTTGAGGATCACGCGATTGAGCAGCCTCGGAATGTCGGAGCGCAGCGCGCGCGGATGCGGCGGCGGCTCGGTGGCATGCATCATCCCCAGCGCGGACGGCGTATCGGCGTGAAACGGCAAACGTCCCGTCGAGATCTCGAACAGAACGACGCCGAGAGAGTAGATGTCGCTGCGGGCATCGGTGCGTAGGCCGTTGAATTGCTCGGGCGACATGTACTGCGGCGTGCCGACCGTGAATCCCGTGCCTGTGATCGCCGTCGCATTCACCGCCGCGTCGCGGGCGACACCGAAGTCGATCAACCTGATCTCGCCGCCGTTCGTCAGCATGACGTTGTGCGGCTTGATGTCGCGATGCACAACGCCGTGTTCGTGCGCGACGTTGAGGCAGTCGGCGACTTCCGACCCGATGCGTACGATCTCCGGCAGCGGCAGCGCGCCCTTCTTTGCGACGACGTCGCGCAGGTTCGTGCCATCGATGAAATCGGTGACGAGAAACATCGAATCATCGGCCACGCCGAAGTGATAGATCTTCGGGACGGCGCGATGAGCGATGCGGCCGAGGATCTCCGCTTCGCGGCGAAATCGTTTGATGGACCAGGAGCTGCCGCCCGCGGCGGCGTGAAGCACTTTCAACGCGTACGTCGCGCCGTCGTGCTCATCGATGACCCGGAACACAGAACCCATGCCGCCCCGCCCGACGACCGACTCGATGCGATAGCGGCCGGCGAATATACGATGGAGATCGGGCGGCGCCACCGATCCGCGACTCTGCGTCGTCGTATCGCCGCCGGCCAACTTCACGAGCGTCACGCTGTGCGAGTCGGGCGTCTGCCCGCACACTTCGCACAGCTCGGCAGTCTCCTGCAGGCGATCGAAACCGCACCAGACGCAGATGGTCATAGGGTCGTCGGTCGTAGGTCGTAGGTATCGGGGGCCTCAGCGCACAAAGGCCCCCGGTACCGACGACCCACGACCTGCGACGTGGAGACGTCATTGTAGAATCTCCAAAACCTCCTTGCGCCTCCTCGACGGCACGATCGTCCTTTCCCCCAGCGACCTCTCGAAGTTTGTCCGCTGTGCTCACGCGACCACCCTCGATCTCGGCAAGCTCCTTGGAACGCTCGAGCCGCTCGCGCCGCCACGCCGGTCGTTGCACACGGATCTGGTCACGAGGAAAGGAACGGAACACGAAGCCAACTACATCGAGCGCCTCGCGCGCGCCGGCAATCGCCTCATCCCGATCAAGTCCGAGCGCAGGACGGCCGACGATCTGCGCGACGCCGCGAACGACACGCTCGACGCCATGCGCAGCGGCGCCGATTACGTCTACCAGGCCATCTTTTTCGACGGCCAGTGGGTCGGCGCGGCCGATCTGCTCGAGCGTGTCGACGCGCCGTCGAATCTCGGGAACTGGAGTTACGAAGTCGTCGACACAAAGCTCGCGCGCAGCGTGAAACCGTATTTCATCCTGCAGCTCTGCGCATACAGCGATCAGCTCGCGCGCCTCCAGGATCGCGCGCCGGCGAAGATGCACGTCGTCCTCGGCAATCTGGAGCGCGCCACGTTTCGCGTTGCTGATTTCAACGCCTACTACCGCTACATCAAAATGCGCTTCGAGGATCGAGTTCGTGTGGCGCCGCCGATCTCGGCGGCGAAAACGTCCCCTTACCTCATCGACTTTTGTTCGCTCTGCGAGTGGAACCTCCACTGCTGGCGACATCTCGAGCGGATGGACCATCTCGTGCGTGTCGCGAACATCCGTCGCGATCACGTACGCGCGCTCGAGCGCGCCGGCATCACGACGCTCACGCAGCTCGGCGATACGCCGGAAGCGCGCGTCGACGATCTGCGCGCAGAGATGTACTCGACGCTGCATCATCAGGCGCGTCTGCAGAGCGAGCAGCAGCGGACGAAGAAACATCGTTACGAATTGCTGGCACCCGTGAGCGAGCGGGGATTCGACAAACTGCCGCAACCGTCGCCCGGTGATCTGTTCCTCGATGTCGAAGGAGATCCCTACGCCGGCGATGGTCTGACGTTCCTGTTCGGCGTGGCGTTCGACGGCGCGTATCGGTCGTGGTGGGCGCACGATCCGCTGCAGGAGCAACGCGCCTTCGAGGACGTCATCGACTTCATCGTCGCCCGCCGGCGCGAAGATCCGTCGATGCATATCTATCACTACGGCGCGCTTGACGTGGCCACGCTCAAGCGGATGGCGAGCGAGTACGGCACGCGCGAAGACGCAATCGACGATTTCCTGCGCGGCAAAGTCTTCGTCGATCTCTATACGATCGTGCGCCAGGCGCTGCGCATCTCGCAGCCGAGTTATGGGTTGAAGAAGGTCGAAGCGTTCTACTTCGAGCGCGAAGAAGAAGGGGTGTTCGAGCGCGGCGGCCCGATCCTCGCGTATGAGGAGTATCTCGAGAAACGCGATCCCGCGCTGCTGACCACGATCGAGAATTACAACCGCGAAGACTGCCTCTCCACCGTGCAGTTGCGCGATTGGCTTCTGGAGTTGCGCGCCGAGACTGAGCGCCAGTACGGTGTCGAGTTGCCGTGGTTCACGACGCCGGAGGTCGTGCCGCCCGACCGCGAGGATCTCGATGCGCTTCAGCGCGCGGTGATGCCGCACTCCGCGCTTCTGGCGACTCTGCTGCAGTATCACCGCCGCGAGGAGCGGCCGCAGTGGTGGGCGCACTTCGCGCGACTGGAGATGACGGCGCCGGAGCTGATCGAGGACAGCGAATCGATCGGCGGTCTCGAGCTCGATCGCGGCGTCACGCCGTGGGATGAGAAGCGATCGAAGGTCTACACCTTTCGCTTTCCCTCGCAGCAGCACAAGCTCGCAGCCGGCGACAAGCCGGTGAATCCGGCGACGAAAAACGTCGCCGGCGAAATCATGAAGCTCGATGATGCGAACGGCATCCTCGAATTGAAGTTGTCATCGAAGCAGCCCATGCCGCACGCGCTCATCCCCGGCGAACCGTTGTCCACGAAGATTTTGCGTCAGGCGTTGCAGCGACTCGCACAAGCGGTTGTCGACAGCACGGCAAAGTACCGCGCAGCCTTCGACATTCTCGAACGGCGCAAACGGACCGAAGAGGCAGCGTACCTCTTCGTGCAAGGACCTCCGGGTGCGGGCAAGACGACGTACGGCTCGGAGGAGATCGTGACGCTCATCGCGGCAGGCAAGCGCGTCGGCGTCGCGTCCAACTCGCACAAGGCGATCGCGAACCTGCTCGACGCCGTCGAAAAGGTGGCGAAGGATCGCGGTGTTCACTTCACCGGACTGAAGAAGCAGGGCTCGGACGAATCGGTTTACCACTGGCCGCACATCACCGTCTCCGACGCGATCGACGACTTCACGGATCCGTCGGTGCAGCTCATCGCTGGAACCGCGTGGCTGTTCGCCGACGCGCGCCTCGATCAATCGGTCGATACGGTGTTCATCGATGAAGCGGGCCAGGTTGCGCTCGCGAATGCGCTGGCCATTGCCACCGCCGCGCGGAACGTCGTCCTCCTCGGCGATCCTCTGCAGCTCGCGCAAGTCTCGCAGGGCGTTCATCCCGCCGGCTCCGGCGCATCGGTCCTCGAGCACCTCCTCGGGAGCGATGCCACGATCCCGCCCGACCGCGGTCTGTTTCTCGAGCACACATATCGAATGCACCCCGATGTCTGCCGCTTCGTCTCCGAAGTCGTCTACGACGGAAGATTGCAGTCCGCGCCAGAGTGCGCGAAGAACCGAGTCGTCAGTCGCGGCTTGAGCGGCACCGGTCTGCGATTCATCGCCATCGATCATGAAGGCAACTCGCAGTCATCGCCGGAAGAAGCGGAACGAATCGCGGACGAAATCGAGAAGCTTCTCGACCCTCTGACGCAGCGCGACATCCTCGTCGTCGCGCCGTACAACGCGCAAGTGCGTTGTGTGACGGAGACGCTGCGCCGGCGCGGTTTTCCGAACGTTCCGGTCGGCACTGTCGACAAGTTTCAAGGCCGCCAGGCGGAGGTTGTCTTCTTTACCATGACGACGTCGAGCGGTGACGATCTGCCGCGCGACGTCGACTTTCTCTTCAGCCGCAATCGCCTCAACGTGGCCATCTCGCGTGCTCGATCGCTCGCAGTCGTGGTGGCCAATCCGCGTCTTCTCGATGTGCCATGCAACTCCCCCGAGCAGATGATGCTCGTGAACGCTCTGTGCCGATTCGTGGAAATGGCGCGATAAAACCTTGAGGAATGACAACCATGAAACGGATTGCCGCAATTCTCATCCTCATCGCCGCTCCTCTCTGCGCGCAACTGCCGCAAGCGATCTCTCTTTACGAACAGGAGCGCTACGAAGAGGCGAAGAAAATCCTCGCGCCGATGCGCGATGACCCCGACGCGCTCTTTCTTCTGGGAAAGATCGCGCTCCAGCAGGATGACGATGAGAACGCCGTCTCCTTCCTGGAGAAAGCGGCGAAGCTGAGACCGGCGAACGCAGACATCCACTCCTGGCTCGCCCTGGCCGATCGCTCTGTGATGCTGCGTTCGAGCTTCCTCAAGCAGCCCTCCATCGCCAGGAAGATGCGCGCGGAGCTGGAGCGAGCGATCGAGATCGATCCCAACCATTACGATGCTCGGATCGCGCTGATCGACTACTTCATCTTCGCGCCGGCCATCGCTGGCGGCAGTGAGAAGAATGCATTGGCGCAGGCGGCGGAAGTGAAGCGCAGGGATCGATTCGCCGGTCACCGCGCGTATGCGCGGCTTTACATTCGTCAGAAGAAACTCGATCTCGCGCGGAAGGAGTACGTCGACGCCGTCCGCGAGGAGCCGTCATCGGCGCAGGCGCGCGTCGCCTTAGGTGCGTTCTACGCGATGAATGAGAAAAACTTCGCGCCGGCATTCACCGAGCTCGACGCGGCGCTGAAGCTCGATCCCGCTTACATGCCCGCCTGGTTCCGTCTCGGTCAGGCGGCGGCGGTGAGCGGAACCAACCTGCCCCGCGGCGAGGACGCGCTGAAGAAATATCTCGCCTATCGCCCGAAGGACAATGAACCGGGACGCGTCTCAGCCTGGTACTACCTCGGCTCGATCTACGAGAAGCAGGGTCGAAAAGCCGAGGCGCGTACCGCATACGCCAATGTGCTGAGCATCAATCCGAGGTGGAAGGAAGCTCGGGAAGCGGCGAACCGAGTCAAGTGATCTGCCGGCGTCGCCACACGATGTAGGCGAGTACGCAGAAAGCGAATGCGTCGCCGATCCCCTGCGGCAGAAGAGTCGCGAATCTGGTTCTCGCAGAGACGAACATCGCGTCGACGATGAAGATCGGCACGCCGAGGACGAACAGAGGGATCGCCGCCGCCCAGATCGCCCAACCTTCCCCTCGCCGGAGCGGGAACAGACAGACCAGAACCTCCACGAACACCATCGCGATGATTCCGAGTGCGCCGGCGAGCAGGTGCCGGCCGGTGCGCGTCGTCAAATCGGGATGGTGAGAGAGGATCGTCAGCGGCGCTCCGAGGATTCCCAGAACGCCGACGGCCATGAGGATGGCGGCAATTGCGGTGGGGCGATCGTTCGTGCGCGAATCTTACTCGACCCTGAAAGCACCGCGGTACAGCAACACGCCGACGCAAATCGTCCGGAGCGCCTGGCCGATCGCGATCGCGCCGAACGGATTCAAGCTCACCGGCGCGAACCCGCACGGGACGAAGTATAGCTCTCGCGACCTGGTGAGTTGCGGGTTCGCGTCCGGTGCAGCGCAGAGTTAGCCCGCCGGTCGGACGGACACCACTCGTCCACCTCAAGACACGCAGCAAAGTAGAGCTGGACGAAGCCGAAACGCATCGACCCGAGCGAGCGCGACTGGCGCGGATCTTGTAGCAGGCCGAATCATGAACTGGCTCCTATGGCTCGGCCTCGCAGTCGTCATAACCGCCGTAGCCGCCGTGACCGGGATCAAACCGAAGGGAACGCGACCGGTTTCTCATTCCCGCATGATGGGGATGGGACGTCTTGCTCTTGTGGCAATCGTCATCATCCTTCTCTACGTTGCGTTTCGCGCGCGCTCCGGCGGCTGATGCTCCCGATGTGCACGAAGGTGTGCGAGCGTTTAAGAGGGGCGTCACGTCCACGGACGGCCTAACGCATATTGAAAGTCCGCTCCTTCCTGTAAGTTTGGAGTTGCCAAACAACCAAAGAAAGGAAGGAGCGGCTGCCATGAAGGATCAGGCAATTCAGTATCTCGCGTTCGACGTCCATCAAGCAACGATCGTTGCCACTCACCGCGATCCAGGAGGATCGATCGTCATGAGGGCCACCACCCCGACCGAAGCGAAGGCGGTGGTCCGGCTCATTCGCAGTGCCGGCGCGCGTGTGCACGTGGCGTTCGAGGAAGGGACGCAGGCGCAGTGGCTGCACGACATTGTGGCGCCCCACGCGGAACGCGTCGTTGTGTGCAACACACGAGGCGAGAGCGAACGGGGAAACAAGAATGATCGAATCGATGCCGATCGTCTATCAGAGCGGCTCCGTCTCGGGTCACTGCGATCGGTCTTCCATGGGGCCAAGAGTCTGATCACGCTGAAGGAGCTCGTCCGCAATTACAACAACCTGGTGCAGGACTCGACGCGCGTGATGCAGCGCATTAAGGCGCTGTTTCGCGCGCGAGCCATCGGCACGCCGGGAACATCGGTTTATCGTCCTCGTCACCGCCAAGATTGGCTCAAGCGACTCGACGGCGGTGCCCGAATGCGCGCCGCGGCTCTGTTCGCCCAGCTCGACATGCTGCTCGAGCTGCGGCCGAAGGCCAAGGCTGCCATGATCGCCGAGGCGCGGCGTCAGCCGGCTTGGAAGATTCTGCGGTCGATCCCGTTCCTTGGGCCGGTCCGTGTGGCGCAGATCCTAGCCATCATCGGTACGCCGTTCCGTTTCCGCACCAAGCGAAATCTGTGGCCGTACGTCGGCTTGGCTGTGGTCACGCGCTCGAGCGCAGATCAGCAGTTCACCGAGGGAAGGCTACGCCGTCGACACAAAGCGCCGCTCACGCGCGGCCTGAATCACAATCACAATCGCATTCTCAAATCGGTCTTCAAAGCAGCAGCGAATGCGGCCACGGCAAAGGCCGGCCCGCTGCGCGATTTCTATGAAGCCTCTCTGAGACGTGGCGTGCGAGAGGAGCTCGCGAAGCTCACGCTCGCTCGCAAAATCGTTTCGCTCACACTTCGGCTGTGGAAGAAAGGAGAACTCTGGGATCCAAAGAAACTGACGATGCAAGCGACATAGCGCCCGGTGCGCTGACGGTCGACGAGTGCGGGTGACCCACTCGGTGATCTTCATCGCATCCGGGACGAAGGTTCGAGGGTGAGTCTCAGCTGATCCGTTCTGCCCGACCGTCAGTCACGTCGAGGCACTCGCCTAACCATAGGCCCCCTCGGATGACCAGAAGAAGCGTCAGGCCACGCCCATCGGAAAGGCGTGAGTCTCAAATAGAACCGTGGTCGACACCCTCGCGGTGATCGCCGGCGCGCTTGAGAATCGTCTCATTGTGGATCGATGGAGGCACTGAAGATGAGTCCGCGACGCAAGACTGTTCCGTCCACCCGGAAGTCCTCACGATCGTCGTCAACCGGTCGGCTGGAGCTGATTGCCAAGGTGAAGACGAAAAAGCAATCAGCAAAGAAGAGAACCGCCCTTGACAATCACTTTTATAGAACGGTTGAGCGCTCACCGGCGCCAACCGCACGCGATGAAATGTAGCTTTCGAAAAAATGACGACGCGGTTGGCGCCCGGTGCAGCGCAGAGTTAGACGGCCACGTAGTCGGAATGTTCGATACTACTGCTTGTTCTGCTTTGCAAGCCAGGCACTGAACCGTTCTTCACGAGCATGTTCGTGCGCCATCTCAGCTTGATCGACCTGCTTTACGGATTCGTACCGGCTGATGATCGCTGCCCATCGGGGAATCTCCCGTTCGTCAGCGCCTCCGACGATGCGCCACATGTACTCGGCAGCAACCTTACTTCGTCCCTGAACACGCCTTTTCCCCTCCGACGCGGTCGCCTGTTTCGGTGCACCAAAATAGCCGGGCCACCCCGGTGATGCGGCAATCCGAACGAGCTGGTCCCAATCTTTCCCGGGCAAGGAGACGCGGTTCGATAGCCGCGCGCGACCAGGTCAGGCCGAATGAAAAGGATGTCCGAGGTCTCCACCCTTCCTGCATGAACATCAAGGCCGTTCTCCGCTTCTTCCGTTGGATCGAGCTTTCCCGCCCCAGCCGCGACAACGGGCATGAGTCCATAGAGATTTACCATTCGGCCGCCGTAGATATCACGGAAGTAGTCTCCGGCTTCGTCCAACGCGCGATGATGAGCAGGCGCTCCGTGCAGATGCACCACGAAGAGCCATTTGAACCCTTGGTCCCCCAGCTCGCTGGCGAGATCTACAAACACAGCTCGCAGGGTGGTGCTTCGCACCGCGTAGGTCCCGCGAAACGACAAATGGCCGCCTAGTTCATTTGCACCGCCAACGCCAAGCGGAATCGTAGGGAAAACGAGAGCGGCCCACCCGGCGCGGGCGGCGACAGCATTTGCTAACTCTT
>DASYUK010000364.1:0-17662 GCA_036001325.1 Thermoanaerobaculia bacterium | reverse complement strand
TCCCGACGAAGAGAACGGACAACTCGTCGACCTGGCCGGACGGATTCGCGCGATCGCCGAGGAGTTCATCGGTCAGTCGGCTCACAAGACCATCGAGAAGCAGTTCCTTCTGGCTCTCGACGGGATCATGAGCGGCGACGGCCGTCGCGCCGTCGAAACCATGGTCCAGGAGTTCGAGAAGACGGCCTCGATGGTGCGCGGCGTGGCTGTCACCGAGCAGTTGCATTCGCGGATCAGCGAGCTGCGCGCGATCTAAACGCCACGCGTGTGCGTTTCGGCGACCGAAGGCGTGTCGATCCGAACGGGAATTGCCGAGCGGCGCGCCTGCAACTCAATGACTACGCTGCGGTGAGCCTGCGTGTCATACACACAGCAGCTTGCGTGTCTCTGCATCCAGTCGAACGAAAGGCGCTAACCGAGAAGCGGAACCATCCCGTTTTCGAGGCGGTAGCGAAGGCCAAGTGTTTGCCGTCGTGTGACCAGCGGGCCTTGACATCGCCGGATTTGGACATCTTGACGCAGAGAATCCTGCGCATCATGATGTCTGCATGCGGACCACACTCACTCTGGACGACGACTTGGCCAACGATCTGCGCGAAGAGGCGCGGCGCCGTCGCCAGCCCTTCAAAACCGTTGTGAACGAGACGTTGAGGCGCGGGCTCGCAGCCGGAAAAAAGCCAGGGCGAAGTGCCGGCCGCTTCCGCGTGCATGCGAAAGCTTGCGGTTTTCGGCCGGGAATCGATCTGATGAGGCTCAATCAACTGGTCGATGAGCTCGAAATCGATCGCATCACGCCGCCCCGCAAACGACGGCGCGCGTGATCATTCCCGACATCAATCTCCTGGTCTACGCGTACAACTCGGACGCGCCTGATCATAGAAGCGCGCGTCTGTGGTGGGAGAGCAATCTCTCCGGAAGCCGTCCGGTCGGACTGCCGTGGGCAGTGCTCCTGGGATTCGTCCGCGTCATGACGAGCCGCCGCATTCTCGTGACGCCGCTGCCGCCCTCCGAGGCGATTGCGCATGTCCGCTCCTGGCTCGAACAGCCACAGACGGAGATCCTTCAACCCGGCCCGCGTCACCTCGATCTTCTCCAGGATCTCGCCGAGTCTGCAGGAGTCGCGGGCGAGCTGACGACGGATCTGCATCTCGCCGCACTGGCGATCGAGCACCAGGCGGAGCTCCATTCGAACGACACGGACTTCAAGAGATTTTCCGGCCTGCGCTGGGTCAATCCGCTCGCGTAGCGACCGCCTGCTTCGCTTTCGCTCGCAAGTAAAATCCACGCGTGTTCGCGATCGAGCAGAGTGACGTGGGGCGCATCGTCGTTCCGCGGACGATTCCCTCCGGCAAGGCGCTCTTCTACACGACGCTCGACTTCGATGGTCATCTCGACGGCGAGATCGTTCGCGTGCTCGCGCAGCGGTTTGGAATCGACGCCACGCTCGCGACGTGCAACCAGGTGCATGGGACTACGGTCGAGTGCGTGGGTCGCGGGTCGCCGGTCGCAGGTCGCAGGGGCCTTTCCGCGCTGAGGCCCCTGCGACCCGCGACCCGTGACCTGCGACCGAACGGAGAATGCGATGCGCTCTGGACCGAGCAACATCACGTCGCCCTCGGGATCAAGATCGCCGACTGTCTTCCGGTGACGCTGATCGATGGCGACGCGATCGCCAACATTCACTCCGGCTGGCGCGGCGCGGTGCAGAGAATCACCGCCATCACACTCGACACGATCACGCGTGGATCCTCATTCGATCCCAAATCAGCGTACGCATACCTCGGTCCCTCGATCCGCGTCTGCTGCTTCGAAGTGGGGGAGGAGGTTGCGGTGCGCTTCCCATCGACCTTCGTCGATCGCACGCACGCGAAGCCGCACGTCGATATCGCCGCTCTGACCGTTGATCTGCTCCGGCAGAGAGGATTCGCATCGGATCGAATCTTCGATTCGGGCCTGTGTACGCGCTGTGACGGCTCGATCTTTCACTCGTTCCGGCGCGACGGACCAAGAGGCGGCAGGAATCTGGCAATCGTGGCGCAGTAGATGCCTGATCTCGCTCCGCGGCTGCCGACCCGCCGCACGGTTTTCAAGATCATCTCGATCTCTGTCACAGCGCTCATCGTCGTGTTCGTGCTGTTGTTTGCCTATGTTTACAAAGTCTCCGTCGGAAAGTTTCAACTGCGCCGCCTCTCTCTCCCGACGCGCATCTTCGCCGACTACACGCCGCTCAAACCCGACGTTCCGCTTCAGAGCGATGACCTCCTCGAGAAGCTCAATCGCCTCGGATACCGGCAGAGTGATTCCGTCACTCACCCGGGCGACTACAAAGCCGGAAGAGGACAGATCGACATCTACACGCGCGAGTTCCGCCATCCCAGCGGTGAGTATCCCGCGCAGCCGGTGCGCGTGACGTTTCGCCGCGGAGCGATCGAGTCGGTCGTCTCGCTGCGCGAAGCGCGGCCGATCGAGACCGCCGCGCTCGAGCCGGAACTGCTGACGTCGATCCTCAGCGAGCAGCTCGAGAATCGCCGTCCCGTCACGCTCGATCAAGTGCCGAAGCATCTGCAGGACGCCGTCGTCGTCACCGAAGACATCCGCTTTTGGCACCATCCCGGCGTCGATCCCCTCGGGATCACCCGCGCGATCTTTCGCAACATCCGCGCACACAGTGTGACCGAGGGCGGCTCGACGCTGACGCAGCAGTTGGTGAAGAACTATTACCTCACCAGTGAGCGCACGCTGAGGCGAAAAGTCGTCGAGGCGTTCATGGCCGTGATCCTCGACTGGAAATACAGCAAGCAAGAGATTCTCGAGGCCTATCTCAACGACATCTACCTCGGTCGCAATCGCTCGATCTCGATTCTCGGCGTCGGTGAAGCATCGCGGTTCTACTTCGGCAAACCCGTATCGGAGATCGACGTGGCGCAGGCGGCGATGCTGGCGGGATTGATTCGCAGCCCCAACAACAACTCGCCGTTTGTGAACCCCGAGCGCGCCCTCACGCGGCGCAACACCGTTCTCGATCTGATGCTCCATTACCGAAAGATCGATCGCGAAAGGTACGAGAAGGCGAAGGCCGAGCCTCTGCCGCGCAAACCGTTTCGCGAGAAGAGCGGCCTCGGTTCGATCCCGTTCTACGTCGATCGGGTGTTGCAGGAGATGTCGCGCGATTACGGCGTCGACGACGTGAAGGGCCGAGGACTCCAGATCTACACGGCGATCGATCTCAACGCGCAGAGCATCGCGACGCAAACCATCGATGCGAGCTTAGGGGTGTTGGAGAAAAGTTACCCGCGTCTGCGACGATCAGCGACTCCGCTGCAGGGAGCCATCATTCATGTCGACGTTCCGAGCGGCGAGATCCGCGCGCTCGTCGGCGGCCGCAACTACGATCAGAGTCAGTTCAATCGCGCGCTCAACGCGAAGCGCCAGGTCGGCTCGCTCTTCAAACCGTTTGTTTATCTCACCGCGTTCGAGCCGAGCCTCTCGAATCAGAACATCACGCCGGCCACGCTGGTCAGCGATCAACGCTTCGTGCTGAAGCGCCGCTTCTCGGCAAATTGGTCGCCGCGGAACTACGAGGACTCGTACCACGACACGGTCACGGTGCGCGAGGCGCTGGAACAATCGATGAACTCCGCAACGGTGCGCGTCGGTCTCGCCTGCGGCATCGATCCGATCGTCAAGACCGCGAAGACCCTCGGCATCCAGACAGAGCTCGACGGCAGCAACCCATCGATCATCCTCGGCGCTGCGGACATTCCACCGATCGAGATGGCCGACGCCTTCTCGACGATCGCGCGCCTCGGCTCGCGTCTACCGCTGCGCACGATCCGCTTCGTCACGAACGATCGCGGGACCGTGCTCTCGACGAGTGATGACATTCAGCCCGTGCAGGTTTTTCCCGCGCGCGATGTCTTCATCCTCACGGATGTGATGAAAGGCGTGATCGATCGCGGGACCGCCGCGCGAGCGCGAAGCATGGGCTTTCGACGCGTCGCCGCGGGAAAGACCGGCACGACGAACGACAAGCGCGATGCGTGGTTCATCGGATTCACGCCGCAGACGCTGGCGCTGACGTGGGTCGGCTTCGACGACAATGCGCCGATCGGACTGGCGGGCGGCGAAGGGGCGGTGCCGATCTGGGCGAGGTACATGAACGCCGTGACGAGCGGCCAGCCGAATCTCGATTTCGGCGTTCCGGACGGCATCTCGTTTGTCCAGATGGACGAGACGAGCGGAGGACTGGCGACGCCGTACTGCCCGCCCTACTCGATCGTGAACCAGGCGTTCAAGAGCGGCACCGAGCCGATGATCCTTTGCCCGCTGCACAGTCCGCAGATGCCGATGATGACAGGCCTAGATCAGTTCGGAAACCCGATTGCGCTCGACACAGTCGGAATCACATCACCGGAAGCGACGTCGACGACAGGCACCGAGCTGGGTGGCGGCGTGTTCCGCACGGATACAGGCACTCCGCCTCCGCCACCGCCCCCTCCGCCGAAGACCGAGACGCGCGAGCCGCCGAAGACGGATACGACATCGCAACCTGCGCCGTCGACGAATACATCATCGCCACCGACAACGACGACTACGTGAACTCCTTCTCCCTGCGGGAGAAGGTGCCGCACAGCGGCGGATGAGGGGCGCCCCTCACCCGGCCTTCGGCCACCCTCTCCCGGTGGGAGAGGGCCATCACCTTCTCACCGCTCTCCTCTTCGGCCCACTTTCGATAGTCACATACGTGAAGCCGCCAGCCAGCGTGCTCGTCGTGCCATCGGGATTGCGCACGACCACATCGCCGGCGCCGCCGGAGCGCGGACCGACATTCGCGGTGATGACTTTCGGCGAGATCACGACCACATTGTTCGCGGACACTCCGCCGATCGTCACCGTCGCGCCGGGCTGGAAGCCGCGTCCGTTGACGACAACCGGAGCTCCCGATGCCGCCACTGCCGGCGCAACACTGCTCACGATCGGCGCGAGCGTCGAGTTCTGCGTCACGGTGACCGTGACATCGCCCCAATCATTCGAGAAGTAGTTCGTTACGAACAGACGGACCGTTTCGCCGGCCGTGAGCGTGACCGTCTGCGTCGACGACGACGATGCGCAGTCGGAGGAAGTGCTCTGCCGCGCAATGCAGAGGCCATTCGCTGTCAGCGTTCCGCAGGAATCACCGGTATAGCCGACGAGCACCGCCGACACGGCGGAACCGCAGAGAGAAAACTGATAGTCGCCACTCGTTGCGGGGGTGAAGCTCACCCATGTGCTCGATGGCGGATTGAATGGATAACACGCCGAGAGAGGAGAGCGCGGATCGGCTCCTTCTTTCGTCGCCAGATCGGTATTGATCGTGACGCTGTACGGGAACGGTCCTGCCGCTGCGATCTCCACCGGCGCGGAGCATGAGTCGGCGGGGTCGAGGACATCGACTTCGACGGTGGTCGCGCCGATGCCCGCGCGCGCGTCTGTGGCGGAGAGGCCGACCGGAAAGCGTCCCGAGCGATCGAATCGATGTTTGACTGTCTCGCCGCTGATTGCTTTCACTGATGTCCATGTATCGGGGAAAGTCCATGTGGCGACAAAGGGGTCGAGGTCGAGATCGCTGATCGTGCCGGTAAACGAGAGAGTCGTTCCTTTCGCGATCGTCACTTGCGATGGCGTCGGTGACGAGATGACGACGGCGGGCGAAACGTTGGGCGGCTCGCCGATGATGAGCTCCCACACGCCGCGTCCGTGCGTCGCCGCGCGCAGGATTGTCCCGTCGTTGAGCGGTTCGAGGTCATAGACCGAGACCGCGGGCATCCCGGTTCCGAATCGCTGCCATGACAAGCCGCGATCGGTGGAGCGGTACACGCCGACATCGGTTCCGGCGTACACCGTGGCGGAGTCGGTGGGATCGAAGCGCACGGTCTGCGCCGAGAATGAAGGGAGTCCGCTGCTCCGCGCCTCCCACGTGTTCCCGCCGTTGAGCGTGAACCATACCGACGGCCCGCTCGTTCCGGCGAGCGCGGCGAACACGCGTTGCGAATCGAGCGGATCGATCTCGAGATGCAGGATCGTGCGGCCGGAAGGCAGATTGCTGGTGACGTCGAACCACGACGTGCCGCCGTTGGCGGTGCGATAGATCCTCCGGCGCGGCGAGGCCAGAGCGATCATCAACACGTTCGGATCGCTCATCGAGATCGCCATCGTGCGGATGCTCGCATCGCTCGGCATTTGATTGCCGTCGTTGAGATTGATCGAAAGGGGCACCCATCCATCGCCGCCGCTCTTCGATTTCCAGACGCGGCTCGAGACCGTGTAGATCGTCGAAGGGTCGCGCGGATCGACCATGACGATCGAGTAGAACGGCGTCGTGTCGGAGCCCTCATACGGCGGCGTGCGTCCGAGGACGCGGTTGATCGTGCCGGCGGTCACGGTGCGCAGCACGAGTCCGAATTGAATCGTCGAATAAGCGATCGCCGGTGCGCCGGAATGAACGGCACAGGCGAAGCCATCGCCGCCAGTGAATAACGACCATGATGTGCCGCCGGCGTCGCCGCGCACGATCGTTCCGTTGTCCTGCTGCCCGCCGTAGACGCGATTGCGATTCGCCGGATCGTTGGCGATGTCGTAGAACTGCCGCGTCACGAGACCGGCATTGCGATCCGTCGCTCCGCCGCCCGCATTCGGAGAGACGTAGATGCCGCCGTCGTTCGCGATCCACATCGTGCCCGCGGAATCGAATCGAAATTCGTGAGCGTCGACATGGACGTTCGTCATCACTCGCGACCACGTCGTGCCGCCGTCCATCGTGCGCACGTAAACAACGCCGCCGGCGACCACGACGTTTGGATCGGTCGGCGAGATGATGATGGCGTTGTCGTACCACGCCTGCGTGCCGAGGTAGGTGAGGACCGTGCTCGAGGTGCTTTTGAAGAGATCGGTCTCCGACCATGACGCTCCGCCGTCCGTTGTCTTGTAGATGTGCGACAACTCCTGGCCGGTGCCGCTGTCGAGAATCGACGTCGAGACATAGAGAGTCTGCGGACTGGATGACGCGATGGCGATGGCCATTCGATTGACGCGCATCGTCGAGGTCGACACCGGCAGACCGGTCGCGGCCTGCGTCCACGTATCGCCGCTGTCGGTCGACTTCATCACGGTCGGCGATTGAAACGTCTGGTCGGGAGAGCACTTTTGTTTCGCGCACCAGAATCGACGATCCCAGGTCGTCGCGTAGATCGAGGACGCGTCCGATGGATCGCGTACGAGATCGGTCACGTCGCCGTATCCCGGATCGCTTACGCCGACGAGAGAGCGGATTACTTCTTTCCACGGTCCGTTCTGTCCATTCTTCGATCGCAGCAGTCCGATGTTCGTCGCCGCCAGCACGTCCAGCGAATTCGCCGGATTGACGAGCAGTTTGTAGAACTGCGTCGCCACCACGGACGACGGCAGCGCCCACGTCTCGCCGTCGTCGTGGGAGACGAGAAGACCGATGCCGGGGATGAAGTCGCCTGCATATCCCCCTTCGCCGGTGCCGAGGTAGACGATGTTGGGATCGGATGGAGCGTAGGCGATGGCGCCGACGGAGAGATTCGGGATGTCGTCGGTCAGGACGCGCCAGTTCTGTCCGCCGTCGGTCGTCTTCCACGCTCCCCCGCCTGCGGCGCCGATGATCGCCGTGCCGCTGATCGATGGATGAAGCGCGAGGGCGGTGGCGCGACCGGCGCCGTTGGTCGGGCCGATCGATCTCCAGACGCTTCCGCCGATCGCGCTCGGTGCGAACCGCGCTGCCTCGCGCGAGGCCTTCACCTGCCGCGTCAGCTCGAGCATGACTTCAGGATCGATGCGACCGTAGTCGCCGTGCCGCTCGAGGTATTCGATGACGCGCGCTTCGGGGCATCCTTCGTCGGAATCGTGCAGGACGGGCGTCTCGCCGGCCTGCAAGCGGCACCACACCAGCACAACCGCCGCGAAGACGCGAACGCGCATGGGGAACGCCGATTGTAGCCGGTCAGCGGGGCGCGCTGAAGCGCGTGTCGGTTACGAATTCGAGATCGGTGAGCGACTCGAGAAAGGCGAGCAGGTCCGACTTCTCCTTTTCCGATAGCCCCAGCTTGCGCGCTTCCGAGTATCGGTCGATGACGCGCGCGAGCGTGTCGATACTGCCGTTATGCATGTAGGGCGCGGTGAGAGCGACATTCCGCAGAGTCGGAACACGGAAGCGGCCCATCGTGACGCCGTTGCTCACGAGTTGCGGCCTCCCATCGCGTTTGCCGGCGTACCGCACGTCGCCGGAGAAGTTGAATCCGCGATGGCAATCGGAGCATCCGGCGCGCTTCGAGAAAAAGAGCTGCATGCCGCGCCATGCTTCGGGCGTGAGCGCCTTCTCCTCTCCGCCGTACACGAGGCGATCGTACGGCGAACGACCGGAGATCAATGCTCGCTCGAACGCGGCTAGCGCTCGGGCGATGTTTGTGATGCTGACCGGACGGCGCTCACCCGGAAATGCGGCGCGAAAGAGTGCGACGTCGCCGCTGAAACGCGACTCGATCTCCTTTTCGTGTCCTTTGAGACCGAGCTCGATCGGATGCTCGTTGAACATCGGCACGAGTGCCTGCTGCTCGAGCGTGCGCACGCGCACGTTGTCCCATGTGTACGTCGTGTTGTATGCCGCGTTGGTCAGCGTCATCGCGTTGCGCGAATGTTGCTGGCCGGTCGATCCGATCGCGCGCGTGCGACCGTCGCTGAACGCGAAGCGCTGCTGATGGCAATCGGCGCACGACTGCGTTTCATTCAGCGACAGTCTTTTGTCGTAGAAGAGTCTTCTTCCCAGCTCGAACTTTTCCTGCGACTGGATGTTTGACCCGGCGATGGGCAGAGGAAAGCCCGGCGGTAAATGCCAGTCGAAGGGTGTGGCGCCGCGGATCCCCGCGGCGTGCGCCGCCGGGATCGGCGGCGCCACACTCGCGCAGATCATCGCGAATACGAGAAGCCGTTTCACCACGAGCGGAAGTTTGCTGTCGCCTGAGTCAGAGCGGTCGTCTGGCCGGCGATTGTTTCGCGCTGCTCGACCCACTTCGCGAACTCGTCGAGCTTCTCGGCGTCGAGGCCATTCGCATTCGCCCGCCGGTCGGCGATCCAGCTCTTCATCGACACCATCAGGATGTCGGCGCGCGGGCGGTCGCCGCCGAAGAGCATCGTGTAAGCCTTCTTTACTTCATCGAGCTGATTGAGCCCTAGAAATGCTTCGGCGCGGTATTCGATGGCGGGCGAGAAGCCGGGCTCGATCTCGAGCGCTTTGTTGTACGCGTCGAGCGATTCGCTGTACTTGCCGAGCTTGCGCAACGTGAATCCGAGCTCGCTGTAGGCCTGATAGAGCATCGGATCGTTCTGGACCGCTCGCTGAAGGTCAGCGGCGGCAGCTTCCAGACCTTTGTTGATTTTCTGCTGAAGGTTCGCGGCTTTCTGCGAATCCTTCTCCCCCTTCATCTCCTCATGCAGCTTCGTCAGCTTCTCGAGCCGGCGTTCGGCGCCGTTGTAGAAATCGACGGCCATGTCGTGCGGACTGCGCGTATTCATCGATGGAACGGAGCCGGCACCCGACGCCAGCAAGGCTGGAGCAAGTAAGACGGTGAACAATGCGGCGGCAATGCGTTTCATGAACCCTCCTTGTTTCAACTGCAAGACTATGGACCGATACCCAGGGACTGCGGTGATCAATTTGCAAGAGAATTGTCAGGAAGGCGCATTCGTCTTCATCGTGTAAAAGCCTGCACCTCCTTCCACGCGGCGTCCTGGATCTCCTCCGCCGTCGCCGCGTCGATGCGGTCGTACTCGAGATCGTGACGGTAGCTCTCCGGAATGTCGAACTTCGTTTCGAACGAGTGCGTCGCCCCTTCGGGACTCTTGCCGAAGAACGTCGCGTAAAACACGCACGCCGAGAGATACGAGCCTTTGAGATTGGGATGGACTCCGCCGGGATCAAAGAGATCGATCCCGTTGCGCTGCAGCTCCTCCCACGCCGAGCCGATCGGCGCGAGAACGGCGTCGAGCTCGCGAGCGAGCGCGTAATAGCGAGCGGTTAAATCGGCGTTGCCGATTCTCCAGGTCTCGAAAATCACGGTCTTCGCGCCGGCGCGGTCGATCTCGTGGTCAAAGAGCCGCGCGTACTCCGTCGTCTCTTCCGGTCGCGTGCTCATCTCTGAGCTCTGCGGTTGCAGGACGACGAAATCCCAGCGGCGCTCTTTGATCGCGCGCAGCGCACGGCCGCGTTCCCAGTGTTGACGGAGTGTTGCTCCGGCTGCGCCGCTGAACTCCGTCACGAGCTTTGATCCAAGCGATCCAGCGACCCGCCGCGTCATCCAGGGCATCTCGTTCCAGAACGTCAGGCTGTTTCCGATGAAGAGAACACGGACCGCATCAGTCGATTGATCGTGATCCGTCGCCACGACCCTGCCGTTCTTGCGGATCTCGATCGTTCCCTGCGCAAAAGCAGCGGAAGCGAAGAGCGCGATGATGAGAAATCGTTTCATCGTCTTACCGCTCGTCGCCGCGGCGGAATGTCGGGCGCGAAGGCTTCATGCACATCGGACGTGCCAAAGCCGGCCACCGTTGCTCCTGCGGGGATGAAGACGCGGCCGGCGATCGCCGCGGCGCCGATGCCGTGACGCGGCGTCGGCATCGGCAGCTCGCTGCGCCACATGCCGCTGATGAAATCATATGACTCGTTCTCGGCAAAGACGCCGGTCACGGTCGCCGGATTGCCTTCGCCACCGAACACGTAGATGCGATTGTTCAGTACTGCGGCGGCGAGTCCGCTGCGCGGTGTCGGCAATGAGGGGAGAGCCGTCCAGCGATCGGTGAGCGGGTCGTACATTTCGAACGCGCCCGTGTTTCCAGCGGCGCGTCCTCCGACGACGAAGAGTTTTCCGGCAAATGCCACTGCAGCGAGATGTTCGCGCGGCGTCGGCATCGGCGCGAGCATCGTCCACCGATCGGAGGACGGGTCGTAGACGAGCAGCTCACGCAATGTCGGAGCTCCGCCAACCGTGTAGATCTTTCCGTCGATCGCCGCGGCAGCAAGGGCACCGCGCGCGGATGGCAGATCGGCGAGCTCGCTCCATCGATCAGCAGCCGGATCGTAGCGATAAACCCCTCTCGTCGGCGCGAAGGAGATGGTTCGATAACCGCCGATCACATAGATCGAGCCATCGAGTGTCGCTGCCGCTGCATGATGGACGGGCTGCGGGACCGGCGCGACGAACCGCCAGCGATTCGTCTGCGGGTCGTATTCCTCCACGGATGCAAGCACGTCCGAGCCGGATAAACCGCCGATGACATAGAGCTTTCCGTTCGTTTCCGCGACGGAGATCTCCTGCCGCGGTGTGAGGACGGGAGCGAGTAAGATCCATGTCGCGAAGAGCAGCCTCATAAATCGTAGATCGTAAGTCCATGCACGACGATTCTGCTGACCGCCTGCTGCGTCAATATCTCGCCGCCGGGAGCGCCTCGGAAGTCGAGATCCATCTGACGCACATTCTCGACGACCTGGCGAAACCGATCATCACGCGAATCGTCGTCGCGGAACTGCATGGTCCGGCGGCGATCGAGGAAGCGGAAGACGTCGTCTCCGATACCGTCATGCATCTTCTCAGGCGCCTGCGCGATCTGAAGGATGACTCCTCCCAGCCAATCCATGACTTGCGTGGATACATCGCCGCGTCTGCGTACAACGAGTGTCACGAGCATTTGCGAGAGCGATATCCGGCGCGAAACCGGCTCCGCAATCATCTTCAATACTTTTTGAAACATCATCCGGAGTTCGCGCTGTGGCGCGGCTCCGATTGCCGGCTCGTCTGCGGTTATCGCGAATGGGTTGGACGGGATACCGTTTCGACGAACCACATCGACGATCTCAGCCTGGCTGCTAGTAGCGACCCTGCGGCCGAGAACCATGCTCAGATCAATCGGTTGGTTTCGGCGACGTTCGCACATCTGGGAGCAGCCGTCCCTCTCGACGTTCTGGTCGAGGCCATCGCGCGACTGATCAATCTCGAGCAGCGAAGAGTCGAGCTGCCGCTCTACAGCTCGGAGCTCACCGATCCGCCGGCGGCCGACTCGCGTCTCGAGCTGCGATTCTCTCTCCATCAACTGTGGGACGACATCCGTCAACTGTCGCCGAGGCAGCGCACAGCGCTTCTGCTCAATCTTCGAGATGCTCACGGCAGGGAGATTCTGAGCCTTCTGCCGCAAACGCGCACAGCGACGATCGCCGAAATCGCTGCAACGCTGCAGATACCGATCACCGAGCTTGCGGAGTTGTGGAGGGAGCTGCCGCTGAATGATGTAATGATCGGAGAGCGGCTGGCCGCGTCGCGCCAACAGGTCATCAAACTCCGCCGTCTCGCCCGCGAACGCCTCCGTCGAATGGCAACACGGCGGGAACAGGTGGTCGATCGACGCCAGACTCCTTCAGCCGATATTCCTGTGGCCAAGAAGCTGGGAGGAAGCGCTGCGCGATGACTACGCATCCGACCTCTGAACAGATCGAGCGTTACCGCAATCGCATGGCCGCGCCGGACGAGCTGATTGCGGTTGACCAGCACATCGCCCAATGCGATCGGTGCTATGCCACGCTCGGCGGCGGCAATGCTCACGAGATCGTTTTGAGCATCGCCGATGACACCGAGCATCTGACATACGACCAGATGGAGCAGTGGCTCGATGGTCGAGTCCAAGGTGTCGAGCGTGAGTTGATCGAAGGGCACAAGGACCTCTGCGACCTCTGCCGCAACGAGCTCGCCGACCTCGCTCGAACGCGTGATTCGATGCGTGGCGTTGTGCCACAAAGGACTCTCATGCGGATGCTGCTTCCGATCGCGGCGATCGTGGCGATCGCCGTCGTTGGCGCATTGCTCTTTTTGCAGAACCAGCGTGTTGTCGTTTCGCGACCGCGACCGGTATCGAAGCCTTACATCGCGCCAACTCTTCCAGAGCCGGTTCGCATGCACATCGACGAAGTCCTGCGAACCGGAATCGTGGCGAAGCCTGAAGTGGTCGCCAGTCTCAGCGTCGATTCGAGCGCGCTGCGCGGCATGGCACGTCGCAGCGCAACGTTCTCTCTGCAGCAGCCTATCGCTACGGTCGTTCTTGATCCGCAACCGCAATTCGTGTGGGAGCCGATGCCTGGCGCTGATTCGTACACAGTCACGGTGGTCGACGCGGAGACCGGCGTGGTCGCCGGCACTGGTGTGACCGGCACTGCATTGTGGCGGCCGGCTGAGCCTTTGAAGCGGGGCCGCACATACTCCTGGGAAGTGAAGGCACATCGCGGCATTCGAGTGATCACCGCTCCGCGACCTCCAGCGCCGGAGGCGCGGTTTCGCGTCGCCGCGCGCGAACAGGTCGATGCAATCGCGATGCTGCCGGCGGAGGCTCACCTCGCCCGAGGAATCGTGCTTGCTGAGCAAGGAATTCTCGATGACGCAGAGCGCGAGCTCACGCTCGCCGAGCGCGCCGGCGTGCCGAAAGCGGCGGGCCTTCTCGCTCGAGTGCGCTCGTGGAGATCTCTTCAGTGGCCGTCGCCGACGACGACGAATGCGGCCCAATAAAGGGATGGAGGTACGCCGTCTTCGTCCCCTCCGATAGACACGCAATCAAAGCGTGTTCATTCGAGTTAGGCGGACGACGTCACGGTAGAATGTCCGACTCGCGTAACTGGAGACCTTATGGGCTAGGGGTTGCAGCCGACGCGCACCGCGTGCTTCTATCGCCGCTTGATAGAATTACGCGTCGCGGTTCGCGCGCCTGAACCGCAGTTTCGTTGGGCCGACCCGAACAAGTTCTCCGAAGGTTGCTGCTGCAAGAGTCCGACGGGAATTCGCAATTTGTCGCCTAAAAGTGCGGTTATACTTTGGGTATGAAAACGGCCGTCTCCGTTCCTGACGATGTCTTCGAGAAAGTCGAGCGGCTCGCGCGGCGAGCTCGGAAATCGAGAAGTGAGGTCTTCAGCGCGGCACTTCGTGAGTACGTAGCGCGCCATGCTCCGGACGAGGTCACCGAGTCGATGAACGCGGTCTGCGACAACTTGAATGATCACGAAGACATTTTCGTGGCGGAAGCAGGTCGCCGCGTTTTGGAAAATTCTGAGTGGTGATTTCGCAGGGAGAGGTCTGGTGGGCTGAACTTCCACTTCCTACGGGGTCAGCGCCTGGGTTCCGCAGGCCGGTAGTCATCGTACAAAGCGACGCGCTGAATCGGAGCAGGATCGCGACGGTCATTTGTGTACCACTCACGAGCAACGTTGCCTGGGCGGACGCTCCTGGCAATGTCCTGCTGCCATCCCGTATCACACGTCTTCCGAAAGATTCCGTCGCGAACGTTTCGCAGGTCGTCACACTCGACAAAGCCGTACTCACCGACCGCGTAAGTAAGCTCGCCCGTGCAAAGCTCGAACTCGTGCTCGCTGGGATCGACGTTGTTCTAGGTCGGTGATCAATCGCCAAATACAACGCGGGCTGCCCAACTCCGCGGTGCAGCCGACGCGGCCTACTCCGTGGCGCTTCCTCGCCTCAAGCAAGACAAGCACCGCGGCCAGCGTGCTAATCTCTCGGAACCGGCCCCGCGGCTGAACGCGTGATACGTTACGCCAACGAGTATGTTGATCGAAACGTCGCAGGAGCGGGCACGGAGCTTACCCATCGTTCGCGTCGGTGGGTTCGCGCTCGTCGTTGGAGCGGTTGCGTTCCTTGCAGTCTTCGCATACCTCGCGGCACTGTTCAACTATCCAGATGTTCTGGACGGCTCGGCCGCGACCGTACTGCCGGCGCTGCTCGCGACCGGAGCAAAGGGTCGGGCGGCCTGGGCGTTCTACGCATTTCTGCCATTGATCTGGATACCTGCAGGTGTCGGTGCATTTCACGCGCTACGGCATGCTGGCGAAGCCTCGATGCGTTTAGCGGTGCAGTTCGCAGCCCTCGCAGCGCTGAGCATGATGCTCGGTCTCATGCGTTGGCCAAGCATTCATTGGGAACTGGCGAAAGCCTATGCGACAGCGGGTACGGAGCAGCGAGCCGTATTCGAAGCCCTCTTTCTCGGCCTGAACCGCTACTTGGGCAACTACATTGGCGAGTTCCTCGGCGAATTGAGCGTCAGTATCTTCTTTCTGCTCTCGGCGGCTGCGATGTTGCGTACGGCCGGCGCTTTTCCGCGGTGGGTTGGCTACCTCGGAGTACTTACCGCACTAGACATCACACCTAACTCCGCATAGCAGCCGATGCGCGCCGCTTCGTGGCCGCGCGCTTCGCGTGCTCATCGCCGGCGAGCCGAAAGCCGCAGGCCTTCTCGCTCGATTGCGTTCGTGGAGATCTCTTCAGTGGCCGTCGCCGACGACCACGAAGGCGGCCCAATAAAAAGGATGGCGGTACTCCGGCTTCGCCCGGACTCGTAGAGCCGCGTGACGAAGTGCCTTCGCTTTCGATCGCTGGTCCGACGATCGCAAGGCGCGATGAAGCTCGATCATCAGCTCCGTCGTGCTCGCGGAGCTCACGTTCCACTGACTGACGATACTGGTTGGGCATCCAGCGACGAAGAACGCCCACGACATTCCGATCAGACCCTCGCCGGCACCGACGCGTCCTCTGGCCGTTTCGCAGGCCGAGAGCACGGCCAGATCGGCGTGGAGATCGAGTCCCATGATCTCCCGCGCCTCGAGAAAACCATCCTCGGTCGCCGATCTCGGCGGCGAGAAGAAGAGACGGGAATACATCGCATTCTGATCGTCGAAGATGCCGTGGGTGGCGAAGTGCAGGACATCGAACGCCGGCGCCTCGCTCTTGACCACTTCTTCACGAGCATCTTCGCGCAGGTGCACGCGGCTGTTTTTGGGACCGTAGAGCGGCGCGATTTGCCGGATCTCTCTCTCCGTCTCCGGGACGGGCGCGAGTGATACATCGCGGTACAGGCTTCGCGCACGCGAGGCGACGTCAGTGGGAATCGTCGGATTCCCGAATGCCAGGAGCCGCGTGGCGCCCGCCCGCTGTCGCGATTTCGCGACCATCTCTCGCAGAACCGTAACGGACGGCACGAAGAAGAGAGCATGACGATCGATCATGAATTCAGTTGCCGCCGGCTGCAGTGCCGCAAATGGAAGCTCCCACAATGCTCCGTCGGCGACGATGCAGATCAGTTTCGCCCGCTCGAGTTGCGCGGCGGCGGGCCGAAGCAACCGATCGTAAAGTGATCTTGCTGCCTTCGCATACGTGAGCTCACGACCGGCCAGAGCTTCGCGGAAGCGCCTGACTTCCTTTTCCAGGTCGCGCTGTGAGATCGCGATCGTGTAGACGCGTAGATCGCTTGCGCCGGTCGATTGATCGCGGCTGACCGCGAACACATAGGTCTTGTCTTCCGTCACGACAAACTCGAGCAGCGCGTCGGCGATCTTCTGCGCGAGAAGAGTGCCGAGATCGCTCGCTCGAATCGGCGAGATCTCGCCGCGCTCGATGCGAAGCTGAGGGTGCACCGCGTACAAGCCTGCGAGAAACCCGTCATACTCGAGACGAGCCTTGCGCAGCTCTTTGGAGAGACTCGCGGCCTCTTCCACGTTCGGCGCGCCTGCAGATAGTTTGTCGCGGAAATCGCGGTTGAGCTGCGCGAGATGCGACAGGAGCTCGCGCTCGCGATCGCGCTCCGCATCCGTCATGGCACTGCTGATGTCGGGCCGGCCATTGCGCAGGACATCGAGAAGGACGCGGCCCTTCGCACGCTCGGCGTATTCGAATGCCGCCGCAGCGTCGCCATGCTCCACGAGAATCCGAACCATCTCCTGATACGGGACGACCATGCTCTCGAACGCCTGCTCGGCCATCTCCTCACCAGGGATGCCGCGACGGAGCTCTTCGACGATATCGACGGCCTGTTGGACTTCCGCGCGCGCGTCGTCGAATCGTCCGGCCTGTCGATACAGGCGGCCCAACATGACGTGCACTTCCCAGAGGCGTTCGCGCAGGCCGATCTCCTCCGCAATCTTCATCGCCCGGCGCGCGAAATTCAGTCCCGCTTCGAAATCCTTCGATTGTGTGGCCAATTCGGCCTGATTTCCGAGCGCGAGAATCATCGTCTCGCGGGCGTTGATCTGCTGGGCGATCTCGAAACTCTTCTCAAATGAGCTGCGCGCCGCGCCTCGATCGCCGAGTTTGGCGTGAGCCTGGCCGATATCGCTGAGCTCGATGGCCATACCCGAACGGTTTTCCAGCTCGGTGTCGAGCGCGAGCGCCTTTTCGTAATCCTCCAGCGCACGGCGCGAATCGCCTTGCAGCGACCAGACCTCGCCGATGTTGTGCAGCGCGATCGCCATTCCTTCTTTGTAGCCCGACTTCTCCGTGAGCGCGAAGCTCTTCTGGAGGTATTCGAGGGCCTGTGGGTAGTTGCCAACGGTCACATACATTTCGCCGATGTTGGCCAGCACGATCATCACGGCTTCCATGTTCCCGAGCTTCTCATTGATTGTGAGAGCCTGCTGATAGGCGCCCAGCGCCTCGATGTACTTCCCTTGAGCATTGAGGACATTTCCGATGTTGCCGAGGGCGTATGAAATCCCTTCGACATCGTCGACCGTGCGGCTCAGTGCGAGCGCTCTCTGAAAGTGCTCCAGAGCTTCGCGATACGCGCCTTG
>DASYUK010000363.1:0-8167 GCA_036001325.1 Thermoanaerobaculia bacterium | reverse complement strand
CTCAAGCCGGTGTGGTGTCCCGGTTGCGGAGACTACGCGGTTCTCAATTCCGTCTATCGCTCGCTTGCGGAGTCGGGATGTCAGCCACACGAGACCGTGATCGTCTCCGGCATCGGCTGCTCCTCGCGCTTGCCGGGATACGTCGACACCTACGGCTTCAACTCACTTCATGGACGTGCATTGCCAATTGCGACCGGAGTGAAGCTCGCCTCACCACGTCTGACGGTCATTGCCGTCGGCGGTGACGGCGACGGCATTGCCATCGGCGGAAATCACTTTGTTCACGCCGCACGGCGCAACGTTGACGTCGCGTACTTCATGATGGACAACGAAATCTACGGTCTGACCAAAGGACAAGCCGGACCGACGACGCCATCCGGCGACAAGACGAAGTCGACGACCTACGGCAATCCCGATCCTTCCGTAGATCCGTGCTCGCTGGCGATTGCTGTCGGCGCGTCATGGGTCGCACGCGGTTTCTCCGGAGATGTCAAAGGAACCACGGAGTTGATGAAGCGCGCCATCCAGCATCGAGGCTTTGCGTTTCTGAACATCATCTCGCCGTGTGTCACGTGGCGTGGCGATGATCAGCACAAGGAGCTGCGCGCGAAGATGCGCGTGGTTCCTGCCGATCACGACGCGAGCAGTCGCGAAGCGGCGTTGCGCTTCACGGGCGAGACGGACCATCTGACCGTCGGGGTACTCTACGAAGTCGCGCGTCCGACACTCGTGGAGCAGATGGCGGAGATCGAACGGCGCGCGCGCGGCGAAGGAAAGCCGCCCGCGCGAGAGGACTTTCTCTCGCAGTTTCAGATGTAGTACGAGATCGCGATCAACAGCACGGTCAGCGCGCCCCAGCCGACCTCACGAAAGCCGATCGTCTGCGCGCGCACGCCGCCGACGGGTACGACAGCGCGCACGAACAGGATCGCCATCGCCAGAGCGGCTATCCAGGAAATGAATGCCGCGACGGCAACGGCCGCCGCGTGGGCGATGAGCATCCACGCGCGACGCTCGTTTCGAAGCGCGGCACGAACGTAGAGAACCGCCGGGATCGATCTCGTGATGGCGAGCGTCGAGAGCGCCGCCGCCATGAGAACTGTTCTGCCGCCGGCGAGCGCAATCGCCGCGGCAATCGGTGCTGCTGCCACCGCTCCGAAAAACTCCGGAATCGGCAGGCGACCGCGATTGCGGACGTCATAGAAGAACTGCACAGCCGCCAACTTCAGAGCGATCACGAGTGCTACGAAGGGCAGCACGCCCGTCATCCTCCATGCGCCGGCGAAGGCGAGGAACGCGGCGGCGCCGTAAGTCGCCGCCAGCATCTCGCAGACTCGAGAACGCGGATAACGGCGCCTCTGCAACCAGTCGCGCGCGGCCAGCTTCAGCGGATGCCGCATCAGAAACGCCGCGGTCGCGCCGGTCGCGATCAGCAGTCCCGGAAGCGACGGCGCGACCAGCAGAGCGAGGACGATCGGCTCGAGGAGCAGTCCCCAGCCGCCATGCTCCGCGGGCAGAGCCAACGGGCGTAGAGAGACGGGAGCGGCAAATGGAGGGTGTGTCGACACGATGTCTCACGATTGTCGTCCCAACCGGATCATGCGACCGGGTGACAGCCATCACTCGGTGTAGTGATCGCCCACCCGTCGGGGTGGTGTCGGGTGAGCCTATGGTGTGTGAGGATGCTTTTGGTTTATTTAACGAACAGGAGCATGTGATGCCATCGCCCTACAATCTCGATATCCACAACAACTGCTCAGACTGCACGGTTCGCCCGAACCGGCCCTTTTGCAACATGTCGCCATCGACGGTGTCGGCGCTGGAGACGATCAAGTTCACTGGCGTCTATCCCAAGGGCTCGCTTCTGTTCGTCGAAGGGGAACAGCCGCGCGGCATTTTCATCCTCTGCAGCGGACGAGCGAAGCTGACGACATCATCCACCGAGGGGAAGGTGCTCATCGTGAGGATCGCCGAACCGGGAGAGGTCCTCGGCGCCAGCGCCACGATTCTCGGCAAGCCGTACGAGGTGTCGGCGGAGACGATCGAGCCGGCGCAGTTGAATTTCGTCAAGCGCGATGACTTCCTCAAGTTTCTCACCACGGACTCCGAAGCGTGCATGCATACGGCGCAGCAGTTGAGCGAGAAGTATCACTCGGCGCAGCGTGAGATCCGATCGCTCGGCCTCGCTCAGACCACGGGCGAGAAACTGGCCAAACTCCTTCTCGACTGGTGCGATCGCGACGGCGAAGAGACACCCAAGGGAGTTCGCCTGAAGGTGCTTCTCACTCACGAAGAGATCGCCCAGATGATCGGCACGACTCGCGAAACCGTGACCCGGCTGCTGAGCGAATTCAAACGTCGGAAGGTCATCGACGTGAAAGGCTCGACCGTCAATGTCATGCAGAGGGAAGCGCTGGCGGAGATGGTCAGCATCTGACGGATCTCACCGCCTCGTGTGGTCACGATCACAGCGACGTCGCTGCAGCACGCGTTAGCGTGATGTCGCGATGAACGAACTGACGACCGGGGTGGTGGACAATCCGATCGCGACAGCGGAACAGATCGAGCGTTGGCCCGCCGGAAAGGTTCTCTTCAAACAGGGCGAGGAGCCGCTCGGCATCTTCATCGTGCACTCCGGTCAGGTCGACCTAGTCTTCTCGGCTCGCAGCGGCGTGACAAAGGCATTGTGCTCTGTGCGGACAGGGGAGATCGTCGGATTGAGCGACGCGATCTCCGGTACGAAGTACGAATGCACGGCCACGACGCGCACGAGCTCCAGAATCGGCTTCGTCCCGTTGGCGGAATTGCGCCGCATGCTCGATGAGAGACCGGGATTGTGGCTCGGCATCGCCGCGAGCCTCAGCGCCGATCTCGGTTCCTGCTGGGCCTGTATGCGGAGCCTCGGCGCCGTGCGCTAAGGCCCCGCCTTCACGACACTACGCGTTGGCGATCTTGCGCACGGTTTGCTGCAGATCGTCGACCTTGTCGATGACCGTCTCGGTCACTTTTTCGGTCACGTCGGCAAACTTGCGCTGGAATTTCTTTCCCGTCATCGGCGCAAAGAACAGGCCGAGGGCAGCGCCCGTCGCGACACCGAAAGCGAACGTGATCGCAAACTTCGTGAACGATGGCTTCTTCTGAAACATTGGTGAGACTCCTTTCGAAAAGATCAATACGCCTCTGTATACGCGCGTGCCAGCGTTTGGGTCACGGTCACTACGTGCCCATCGTCACGCAGATCGGTGTCGTGGGACAGCGCGCCGCGCGGAGGTCAAATCGAGAATCGACCCATGACAGTCACATTGCAGTCACAACGATCGATGCATGCGAAAGCCGCCACGATGCGCGCGACCGTGTTTCACGGAGTCGATGACATTCGCCTCGATGAGGTGCCACGCCCGCACGCCGGACCAGGCGACGCTCTGATTCGCGTGACGTTGACGACGATCTGCGGCACCGATCTTCACATCGTCCGCGGCGAGTATCCCGTACGGCCCGGTCTGATCATCGGACACGAGCCGGTCGGGGTGATCGAAGAGCTCGGAGCCGGCGTAACGGGCTACGCCATCGGCGACCGCGTGCTCGTCGGTGCCATTACGCCGTGCGGTCAGTGCCTGGCCTGCTTGTCGGGACATCTCTCGCAGTGTGGTCATGGCAGCGGATACGAAGCGATCGGTGGCTGGCGATTCGGCAACACCATCGACGGCGCACAGGCCGAGTATCTGGTCGTTCCGAACGCGCAGGCGAACCTGGCGAAAATTCCAGACGATGTGACCGACGAACAGGTCGTGCTGCTCGCGGACATCGCTTCCACCGGCATCAGCGGTGCGGAAGCAGGCGGCGTCCGCATCGGCGATTCCGTGGCCGTGTTCGCTCAAGGTCCGATCGGATTGTGCGCGTCGGTCGGAGCCAGGCTGATGGGAGCTGCTATGGTGATCGGGATCGACGGGGACGATCGCCGGCTCGCCATGGCCGGGAAGATGGGCGTTGACGTCGTGCTCGACTATCGCACCGTCGATGTCGTGGGCGAGATCAAGCGCTTGACCAACGGTGGAGTCGATGTCGCGATCGAAGCCCTCGGGACGCAGCAAACATTCGAGAACGCCCTGCGCGTTCTTCGTCCCGGCGGCACACTCTCATCGCTCGGTGTCTATTCCGGGAAACTGCAGATGCCGTATGACGCGTTCGCCGCCGGCCTCGGCGACTATCGGATCGTGACGACCCTGTGTCCCGGCGGAAAGGAACGCATGCGCCGTCTGATCGAGATGGTGCGTCGCGGAAAGCTCGACCTGCGTCCGCTGCTCACGCATCGCTTCAAGCTCGATGAGATCAAGGAAGCCTATCGCGTGTTCGGTGAGCGCCTCGACGGCGTGATGAAAGACGCGATTACACCGTAAGCGCTGAGCTCTCGACGAATTGCGCACGATCGCGTCCGGCGTCTTTTCCAGCGTAGAGCGCGCGATCGGCGAGGGAGAAGAGATCTTCAGAGGCACTGACCTTTCTGGCGGTGCAGACACCGATCGTCACGGTGACCTGCAGGCTGCGGCCTCCGGTGAAGACCGACTTGGCGCGGACGCGCGCCAGCACATTATTGGCGACGCGCATGGCGGCGCTGTCGTCCCCGCCGTCGAGAAGAATCGCGAACTCGTCTCCGCCCCACCGCGCCGCCGAATCTTCTGTACGCTTGGCGACGCGCAATGAATGCGCGACGTGCAGGAGAGCGTCGTTCCCCGCGGTGTGACCGTACTCATCGTTGATGCGCTTGAGATGGTCGACGTCGATCAGCAGCAGGGAGAGCGGATAGCCGATGCGCGAGGCGCGCTCGCGAGACCGCTCGTATCGATCACGAAAGGCGCGGGTATTGAGAAGCCCTGTCAGCGGATCGTGTTCGGCAAGCGTCTGGTAGAACGATTCGGCGCGACGGAGTCTCTCCGCGCGCTCGCCGGCGATGGATCCCGCGACTGCGAATGCCGCGCACGTTCCGACGAGCTGATAGATGTAGAAGAAGCGGTTTGCGGCCACATCGGCCAGTGGTGCCGCTCGGACTTCAGGAAGCACAAGGATACGCGTGACCAGTGCACCGACTGGCGCTCCGATGCCGAGCAGCAGGCCGGTCAGAACATACGTCGTGCGCAATGAGTAGAGAGACATGCATCGGTCTAAATCAACATCGCACGCGCTGCAGTGATGGCACGCACATGTCCCGAGCGTTGCCGTAAGCCGTTCGCCGCGCGGAGAGCGCGCGGCGCTCCACCGATCACTAGAACACCGCGTCGCTGCGAAGCGGTAGTGCCGGCTGCTGAGCGGGTCGCGGCCTCTGAATGATGAGGTTGGGATCCAATCGCGCGAGCTCCGCGACATTGTTGCAGTACCAGCAGAGCGGCTTGCTCGTACGAAAGATCGCCGGCAGATTCTCGGCTCGAATGTCCTTCCACTCGCACGTCGTCCCATCATCTTTGAGCACAGCGGGCGGTGCTTCGTGCCACGCGATCGGCCCGATGGGGCGCCCGCAGGCGACGCACAACTTGTCCGCATACCACGCGGCGACGATGGAACTGACCAGGCAGCCCTCCGGTGCGTCGGCGATCTGCGACAGACACGCCTGCGCGCATCCGGCACGTTCGGGCCAGCGGGAGCAATCGGACAGACGCAATTGACCTGAAGCGGCGGCGTGCAAGGCGTCGACCGAAACTGCCGCACCCTCATTCGTCTCGGGGCAGGTGATCACGCGGCGGCCGCGGTACTTCCTGAACTCGTTGAAGAAGCCCATGACTGGCCTCCTTTCGGTCATCTTGCGACCTCCCCGTGTCGCCGGCCGTGCTCCCTCCGCTGTATCGATGTGTGCGTCGTCACATCGTCATGTTCAAGGCGTCACCGCCCGCTGTTCGGTGGGGGACGATCATGCGGTCATGAATCGGACTGCGACTGAGTCGATGCGTCTTCGCACGCGGCTGTTCATGATCGGCGCGTTCGCCGTCGCCGCAATCGCGTTCGCCGTCATCGCCGCGAGCGGCATCAGCAACAATCTCGTTTATTACTGGACACCGACTGATCTGCGCACCGCCGGCGACAAGGCCTACGGCGCAACGATCCGCCTCGGCGGCATGGTGGCTCCCGGTTCCGTTCGCCGAGCGATTGGAACCTCGTCGGTCGAATTCGACGTGAAAGATGCGACGAGCGCCGTCCACGTGAAATCGTCGGGCGCTCCGCCGCAGATGTTCCGCGAAAACATCGGCGTCGTCGTCGAAGGAACCATGGGTCGGGGTGGCTGGTTCAAGAGCGATCGCCTGATGGTGTCGCACAACAATCAATACCGCGCTCCCACGGCCGGGCATCCCGTCGACAAGAAAGAGCTCGAGCGACTGATGAAGTCGACCGAGGGGCTCGAGGAGCGATGATGAGCGCGACGGTCGGAAGGCTGCTGATTCTCGCTTCACTGCTCGTCGCGACGGCGGGGGCACTCGTCGGCTTCGGTGCCGGACGCACGCAAACGCGCGAAGGACGCCGGTGGGCGCAGCGCTTCGCGTTTGCCTACGCGTTCCTCATGTTTGCAGCGACTGCGGTGATGGAGTACGCGCTGCTCACGCATGACTTCTCGGTCAGCTATGTCGCTCACGTCGGATCGCGCAGCACACCGGCGTGGGTGACGATCGCCAGCCTCTGGTCCTCGCTCGAAGGTTCGATTCTCTTCTGGGCTTTCATCCTCGGTGCCTACATTGCGCTGGCGACATGGCTCACGCGCAACGACTATCAGGAGTACATGCCCGACGCCATCGGCGTCTGGCTGTCGTGCGCCGCATTCTTCAGCTTCCTCATCGCCGGACCGGCGAACCCATTCATCTCGGTTGTCGCGCGGGCCGATGGCCCGGGACCGAACCCGCTTCTGCAGAACCACATCCTGATGATCGCTCACCCGCCGTTCCTTTATCTCGGCTACGTCGGGATGACGATTCCTTTCGGACTGGCGTGCGCAGCGCTGATCAAAGGACGCCTGAGTCAGTCATTCCTGAAACCGATCCGCGAGTCGCTCATGCTGCCCTGGGTGTTTCTCACATTTGCGATCATGCTCGGCGGCTGGTGGGCGTACGAAGTTCTCGGGTGGGGCGGTTACTGGGCATGGGATCCGGTGGAGAACGCGTCGCTGCTGCCGTGGCTCACCGCGACCGCGGCGCTGCACTCGATCGTGGTGCTGGAACGCCGAGGAGTTCTGAAGAGATGGACGGTGACGCTGATCCAGGCGACGTTCCTCCTTGTCATCCTCGGCACGTTCATGACGCGGTCGGGTGTGTTCAATTCTGTTCACTCCTTCACGCAGAGCGCGATCGGGCCGACGATCCTGGCGTTTCTCGCCGCGGCGCTCATCTTCTCGATCGCTCTGCTGGCGATGCGCATCGATCGGCTCGAAGCGGAAGGAAATTTCGAGAGCGCGGTGAGTCGCGAAGGGATGTTCCTGTTCAACAACCTTCTCTTCATTGCGCTCACCTTCACCGTGTTGATCGGCACCGTGTTCCCGCTCGTCGTCGAGGCGATCAAAGGGAAGCAGATGAGCGTCGGCCGTCCGTACTTCGACAGCATGGTCGTGCCTCTCGGCGCCGTGTTGCTCTTTCTCCTCGGTGTTGGGCCGGCGCTTCCGTGGGGACGCGCCGATGCGAAGCAACTCCGCCGCGCGCTGCTGCCGCCGATTGCGGGCGGGATCATCGTGCTCGCGATCGGTTATGCATTCGGTGCGCGCAATCCCTGGACGCTCGTGACACTGGCCTTCGCCGGCTACGCCGCGCAGGTGACGATCGCGCAGTTGCGTGCACCGCTCACGCAGTTCCGGCGCGCCCAGCGCCGTTTCGCCGCGTACATCGTCCACGCGGGCGTGGTCATCGTGATCGGTGCCATCGCTGTCAGCAGCACGATGCGTTACACGCAGGAAGTGCACGTGACGATCGGCGGCTCGGCGAACGTCGGTGCATACACGATCACACTTCTGGGCATCGAGCAGCGGCAGGAACCGAATCGCGTCGCGACGGTTGCTCGTTTCGCCGTGGCGAAGAATGGCGTGGCGAAGACGATCCTGGAGCCGCGCATGAATCAGTACGAGACGATGCGCGAGCCGATCGGAACGCCTGATGTGTACAGCACGATTCGCGGCGACTTCTACCTCTCGGCGATGAACATC
>DASYUK010000362.1:0-4886 GCA_036001325.1 Thermoanaerobaculia bacterium | reverse complement strand
CCCAGATGACGACGAAGGGGCTGACGTTGAAGTCGGTCATGACAGCCCCATGCTCCGCGCCCACTCGCGATACGCGACGGGCGAGATCTCCGACGGCTTGATCTCGGCGCGGCCACCCCAATACACATTGGTGTACGTGAGGCCGATCCCGCTGGAGAGGAGATGCGCATCGATGGCGGCCTTGTGTGCCATCACCTGCTCCTTCGTCTCACCGTGCGCCACGGCCATGAGGTTGACGTTGTTCAGCTCCGGTCCGGCGTCGCGCCAATAGCAGTGCGTGAGGATGGCGAAGCGGCCGATCTGACAGCCGGCCTCGATTTCGCGACCGGGCGTTACAGCCCAGTGAAAAAGACCATTGAAGCTGGCCACGCGCTCTTCGCCGGCGACAGGCTTCGTGTGCTCGAGAAACGTGGAGAAGCGGCCGATGACTCCGCGGCGATCGAGATCCTCGGCGATCGCGAAGAATGTCGCCGCATCGATTCCGCTGTTGCGCGCGCGCCGGTCCCAGATCCCGACTCCGATCTCATGAGGCGCGAAGTCGCGCTTGAGGATCGTGAGCACGTACCAGTCGCGTTCGGACAGATCGACGATCGATGGCTCCATCGCCTGCGCCGGTGCCGGCGACATCTCGCCGACCCTCATCCCTTGGCGGCGCATGTGGCCGACGCCGAGGACGAAGGCGCGGAGGGAGGGCATGATGCGGTACTTCTCGGCGCCGATTGATTTCCTGAGAAACTCGCAATGCTTCTCGATCGAATTGCCGGACGGCACTTTCAACGTCGTCCAGAGCCGCCATTCCGATGGGCCGGTCTCGCTGTTTCGAATCACGACGTGACCGGAAAACGGATCGCGCCCGGCGATGAAACGGAACGCGTTGTCGGCGCGCTCTTCGTCGATCTTCCACGCGATCAGCGCTCCCTGCGCGAGATTCGTCGCCAGGAGCGTCTGTCGCACGCGGCGAATCGTTCCCGCTTCGAGCATCGCGCGGATGCGCTCGACGACGGTGTCGGCAGCGAGGCCGGCGCGGCGAGCGATCTCGCCGATAGGATCGCGAACGAATCCCCGAATCTGATCTTCGGAGATCTCGAGAATCTGGCGATTCACGGCATCGCGCGGAGAGACAGGAGCCAATTGCGCAAGCGCGCTCGTCATACGGCGACCTCTCCCGTGATCTCGGAGTCGAGCAGGTAACAGCCCGGATCCGATTCCCAGTAATTGCCGGTCGCCGCCTCGGCGCGCGCGCGGAAGTTTCCGTTGCAGACGCTCAACCATCGACAGCGCGAACACCGCCCTTGCAGCAGCGCTTTGCGATTTCTCAGTCCATCCAAGAGCTCGACATTCGAGTCGCGCCAGATCTCCGAGAACGGTCTCTCGCGAATCGAGCCGACCGTGTGATGCGACGTGAACTGGTCGGGATGAACAAAGCCGAAGCTGTCGATGCAGCCGATGGCGATTCCGGAGCGGTTGCCGCCGTTGTTCCTGATGAGCGAAAGCGCCTGCTCGGCGCGCGTCGGATTCACTTCCTTGATCCGCAGGTAGATGAACGGCGCGTCGGCATGATTGTCGACCGTCATGACCTCGACTTCGCGATCGCGCTCGTTCCACCACTCGACCTGTTCCATGAGCCGCGTCATCATCTTTCGCTTCTGCTCGACGGTGAGATCGATGCCCGAGAGGTACGCGCCACGTCCTGCATAGACGAGGTGATAGATGCAGAGGCGGCCGATATCTTCCTCTTCGACGATCCTGAAGATCTCACCGAGCTCGCCGAGGTTTTCCTGGGTGAGGGTGAAGCGGATGCCGACGCGGATGCCGGCGTCGCGGCAGTTGCGGATCCCGCGAATCGCTTCGCGGAACGCGCCGGCACGGCCGCGGAACTTGTCGTGCCGCTCCTCGCCGCCGTCGATGCTGATGCCGACGTACGTGACGCCGATCTTCTTCAATCGCGCGGCCTTTTGTTTGTTGATGAGCGTGCCGTTCGTCGAGAACGTGACGCGCACGCCGAGCGAGGTGGCGTAGTCGGCGAGGTCGAGGATGTCAGGACGGACGAGCGGTTCGCCGCCGGAGATCAGGAGCGCAGGAACGTTGAACGCGGAGAGGTCCTCGATCATGTGCTGCGCTTCTTCGGTGCTCAGCTCGCCGGCGAAGCGTCTGATCTCGGCGTCGGCGTAGCAATGCACGCACGTCAGATTGCAGGTTTTCGTCGAGTTCCACACGACGACCGGACCGGCGCCGGGACCGGTGCCCGTTTTCTGAGCCGCCGACTTCTCGTGATAGCGGAGACGATCGCCAAAGTACGACGGTCCTCCGAGTAGCTTGGTCACACTGATCATCAGGTCCTCCTGCGCTAAGGGCATCATCGTTCCGCGACAAACAGCAGGCGGTGACGCGATGAACATGGGCGTGTGATGGATGACACATGGAGTGCCCTCTCCCACCGGGAGAGGGTGGCGCCCTTCGCTGCGCTCAGGGCAGGCTCCGCTGCCGGGTGAGGGCCGCCCCCTCGATTATTTGAGAGCGAGGCTGATCGTCGAGCCGGACACGACGCCGTCCTTCACGCCGAACGGCTCGCCGGGATTCTTCGTGACCACGTCGCCGTCAGCGTCCAGGCGTGCTTCGATGCGCATCTTCGCCGGCAGCGGCTGCCCCATCATCGAGTCGGCCGCGGTCATCACGAATGTCATCGGAAACGAGTCCGCCTGCAGACGCTTCACGGCGACTGGCGGCCCGGCGCTGACGCCTTCCTGCCGCGCAAGCACGAAGACAACTCCGCTCTTCGACTTCGCCGACGAATCGAGATCGAGAACGATCTGCACGCCGTCTTCGCCGCTGGATGCGCTCTTCTCGATCGGCGGATGTCCCGGCGGCAAGTCGGCCGGTGGTGGCGCGGATGCCTGTTGCTTCATCTGCGCGTAGACGTCGTCGAGTCGCTGTTTCTCTTCCGGATGCCGGCGAGCCGCTTCGCTGATCGCGGCCTGCGCGTCCTTTGCTTTCCCTTCCTGCGTTTTCGCCCACGCAGTCGCGACCCAGGCGTCGATCAGATTCGGATCGGCCTTCGTCGCTTTGTCGAGCATCTTCATTGCGTCTTCACGCTGCCCCATGGCCATGCGGACAATCGCCTGATAAGTCAGCGCGCGACTGTCGTTCGGCGACTTCGCGAGCACGTACTGCGTCTGATCGAAGACTCCCATCAAATTGTTGCGGTCGAGATACGCCTTGGCCAGCGCGACGCGCGCAGTCAGATCGTTGGGTGACTTCTGCACCGCAGCCTCGAGTTGCTGCATTTGATTGGCAGCAGCAGCAGGTTGTTCGACTTTCGGCTTCGCCGAGTGCATGACAAAATACACGAGGCCGCCAACAAGCAGAGTGGACACGACACCTGCAACGAAGCCGACGAATGCCCCGTGGAGCGGCGGCCGCTCTCGGCCGCCGTCAACGGGCACTTCGTCGATCTCACGCAACACGTTTGCCGCCTCCAACTCGAGTCGCGTCCGCTCTTCGGCCGCGAGACCGGGCTCGCGTAATCGCTGCACGAGCGCGTCGCGCTTTGCTTCGAGATTCGTCGGCGCGACACGTTTCCGGCGCACGAAAAAGATGAACATCAGGCCGACAATCACGCCGGCGGCGAGGATGGCGACGGCCGTCAGCCAGTCGGTAGTCATGGTTTGCCTCTCACGAGATCGCGGACCTGCGCGAGATACTTGTTGTCGTTTGGACGTTGTTCGAGGCGCTTCATCGTTCGCACGATGATCACAAATCCGATCGCGACCGCGAGAACCGGCAGGATCCACACGAGCGTGTTCACGCCCTGAAACTTCGGCTTGAGCAGAACGAACTGGCCGTAGGAGCGCTCGAAGTAGTCGAGGATCTGCTCCTGCGTGTATCCGCGCTCCAGTAACGCGCGGACCTGCTTCTTCATGTTGACCGCCATCTCCGCCGGCGAGTCCGCGACCGACATGCCCTGGCACACCGGACAGCGAAGCAGCGATGCGATTTCGTATGTCTTTTGATCGAGCGCTGCGCCGGTGAGCGGAGTCGCCATCAATAGAAGCAACACTGCGATCATCGTGTCCTCGCTTTATCGAGGTTTGCCTGCAGCAACCGACTGTTCAGAGGGCCGGCGTACTTCGCGACGACGCTGCCGCGTCTGTCGAGGAAGAATGTCTCCGGCACGCCGCCGACGCCGTAGGCAATCGCCGTTTTGCCAGCCTCGTCGACCACGGTTGGATACGCGCGGCCGCGCTCACTGAGAAACTTCTGGATTTTTTCTTCGCTGTCCTGGAAGACGACGCCGACGAACTGCACATCGGGAAACGCTCGCGCATTCGCGACCAGTGTCGGATGCTCTTCGTAACAGGGAGCGCACCACGTCGCCCAGAAATTGAGGACGACCGGCTTTCCTCTCAACTGTGAGAGGTCAATCGTCTTTCCCGTTCCGACTTCGCGCAAAGCGAAGTCAGGCGCGGCGCGGCCGATGAGCGGAGAATCGATCGCCTGCGGATCTTTGCCGAGACCTGAAAAGAGAACGATGACGAGCGCTGCTGCGAGCGCGAACCCGACGAAGAGGACGGTTCGGTTCATGCTTCAACGACCCGCTGTGCCGCCACCGCCCGCCCAGGTGCCTCGCGCACGCTCGGCATGACCGAGGCGAGGCCGCCCAGCCCCATCAAAATCACCGCCCCCCAGATCCATCCAACAAACGGCGTCACGATCGCATTGACCGAAACGCTCCGCTCCGCCGCGTCGATGTTCATCGCCGAGAGGTAGAAGTCGCCGCGAATCGTGCTGTACACATCAGGCGTTCCGATCGGCTCGCGCATCGTCTCGTACTGATTCATGCGCGGCTCCAGGATCGTCTTCGCCACGCCATTCTTCGCCACGGCGAA
>DASYUK010000361.1:0-38639 GCA_036001325.1 Thermoanaerobaculia bacterium | reverse complement strand
CGCTTTCGCAAGCGCTCCACAACCGCCTGTTGTTTCTCGGTGAGTAAACCCGGCTCCGCCTCGAGCAGCGCGAAACGATCGTAACGAACGCCTTTCGCATCCTGCAGCCGATCGCGGACCACGATCACACCGGCATCCCGGAGGCGCTCGATCGCCGTGCGTGAGATATCCATCTCGCGTAGCAGGAGTGGACGCTTGCGCAGCTCGCTGATGATCTCCAGATCGGGTTCGAGAACCTGTCGCGCGTCGAGCGCAGCGTCGATCATCTCCGGCGATGCAACGAGCGCCGCCTCCCGCCGCCCGCGCGCGCCCATGTTTGCCGGCAGAGCGACACGCAGCATCTCGCCGAGCGGAGCGAGGTAGTACTCGGCGGCCCAGCGGCAAAGCTGGATGATGTCGGGCAACAGCGGAGGCTCGTCTTCGTCGAGCACGCTGCGAACCGGTTTCAGCTTCGTGGTTTCCGAGGAGTCGTTGAAGCCGACGACGAATCCGGTCGTCAGCTTCGATCCGATCTCGACTTCCACTCGCGATCCGAGGCGCACGGCGTCGCGGAGCGGATCGGGAATCGTGTAGGTGAATGTGCCGTGGACCGCGACGGGGACCGCGATCTCGGCGTAGCTGGCGAGGCCGGTCATTCGGTTTGCGGTTTCTTCATTTTGTAGAGCGCTGTGAGAGCGAGAGCCAGCGCGATTGCGCTGTACGCGAGTAACTCCGGCCAGCGCAGTCGATGGCGCGGTTCGATCGGAAGCAACATTTCGTAGCCGCTGAAATCGTGACTCTGGCCCGCGATTGCCGTTCCGACGACGACGATCTTGCCGCTGCCGTTGATTCCGGTGATCCGCAGCGACGCTGTTTGGACGTCGGGAAGATCCCACGCGCGCTGCTCGTGCGGTGCGAGATAGAGGCGGCGTTCATGCGGAGAAGTATTCACCGAAAAGTAGAGTGGAAAGCCATGCGTCTCCACAGTGTAGAGCTTGTATCGCACTCCGGCCGGTACATGTAGGAACGTCGACTCCCCGGTTCCTATGGCGAATTGCGATGGAATCGCGTTCAGCACTGTTCCCACTTCCGACGCCGGAGACTCATTCGCGCCGCGACTGTAGACACGCGCTTGTGCGATCAGTGGCCGCGTGGACTGAATGCGGAGCGCTCCGATCGCTCCCTCTTCGCCTACGAGCGGTGGTCCGACGTCGACAGCGCCGCTCTGATTCGGGCCGAGCTGCAGCGAGATCGACCGCGGCGCACGGTTCGGCTGAGCAGAAGCGAAGAACGACAACACGACATCGTTCATCGCGTGAGATGTGTTGGTCAGATACACGGTCGTGTAGAAGCCACGGCCGCCGAAGCCGGTGGCGTGACCGACAACGACGATCCACGACTCGCGGGCCTCGTATCCGGCGAATCCGCGAGCGGCCAGGAGACACGCTGCGAGTGCAATGATCCATCGACGATCCACGATCTACGATTACGATCTTCTCATGAGCGCGCTTCTCTACCTCACGAGCGGGGTGACGACGCTCTATGTGGCGCACCGCGTCACATGCTTCTCGCGCGCAGCGGCCATCGTGCTGTTGTTGCTTCCGCTTCTCTTCACCGGAAGAGCGCTCTTCACCGGCGGCGTCTACGGACCCGTCGATCTCGCTTACACCGCTGAGCCGTTGGCATCGGTCGCTGCCCGTGCCGGCGTCGGCGCCGTGACGAATCCGTCGATCTCCGATGTCTACGCGGAGTTCATGCCGTGGAACGATGCGCTGCGGCGTGCGATCGCGCGCGGCGAATGGCCGCTGTGGAATTCGTACGAGCTTTGTGGAACGCCGCTGGCGGGCTCGGCGCAATCGTCGCCCTACCACCCGATCACGCTGATCGGATTTCTAGTGCCGCTCCCGCAGTACTTCGCATTTGCGGCGGCGATGATGTTGCTGTTCGCTGCGGTGAGCGCGTTTCTATTCTTTCGCGATTTCACAGAGTCTGGACTCGCGGCGCTATTCGGCGCGGCGGCCTGGATGTGCTCTACGCACGTCGTCTTCTTCGCCGGCACCGCGCTCGCGCTCGCCGCTGCCGTCGCGCCGCTCGTGCTCCTCGGCGCGCGTCGCATCGTGCGGGAACCTGGCGTGCGGTCGACGGCCATTCTCGCAGCCGCGCTGCTCCTCGTCGTGTTAGCGGGTCATCCGGAAAGCGCGCTCCACATCGTGACGCTCGGGATTGCGTACTTCGCCTTCGAAGCCCTCTCCCAACGGGAGAGGGTGGCCGAAGGCCGGGTGAGGGGCGTTCTTCTCTCCGGCATCGCCGCAGGCGTGATCGCGCTACTCCTGTCCGCGGTCTTCGTGCTGCCGATCCTCGAAGCGATTCCTCAGAGCGAGGAATACGTCCACCGCGCCCTCGGCTACCGGCAGATCGGCTCCACCGTCGCGCAAATGCTTCATCGGCTCAATGCGAATCTCTTCCCGTTCCTCGAGGGAGCGCCTGGCCTTGAAGAGCCTGAACATGCTGCCGCAGTACGACACGGCTGGCTGGCGACCTCGTATGCCGGCTCGATGGTGTTCGCACCTGCTCTCTTCGCGCTCGTGCGTTCGCGATCGCGCGAGCGGTGGTTTTTCCTCGGCGCCATCGTGTTTGGTCTCGGTGCCGGCATCGGTGCGCCCGGCATGACGCACATCCTGTCGCACCTTCCCGGTTTCACGATCGCCGTGAACGATCGCATGATCATGTTCGCAACCCTGGGATTGTGCGCGCTGGCCGCGATCGGTATCGATTCGTTGGATGTACGACTCGCCAAGATTTATGCGGTTGTCGCTGCACTCGTGCTCGTCGCCGCGCTGGCGATTCAAACCGGCATCTCGCCCGACTATTTGCACGTCGGCGCCACGCGCGCGATCGTCCCGCTCGCGCTTTCCGTGTGTGCCGTCACTCTTCTGGAAAGGCGTCGCGCGTCACTCGCGCTGCTCGCGCTTCTCCTGGTTCAGCGCGCCGGCGAAGCATCGGCGCTGCAGCCGACGCTTCCGGCGCGCGCGTTTTATCCGGACTTTGCCGGACGCTCGCTGATGCGCTCTCGCATCGTCGGCGTCGGCACGATGCTGCCGCCGGAACTCTCCACACACTACGGCCTCGAGGACGTCCGCGGATTTCAGGGATTGACCTTCGGACGTCTCTACGAGACCTATCCGATGTGGTGCGTCAGACAACCGGTCTGGTCGAATCGCGTGGATCGGCTCGACGCACCGATCCTCTCACTGATGAACACGCGCTTCGCGATTGTGCCGCCCGGAATGCCGCTTCCGTCGTGGTGGCAGATGCGTGTCAGCTACCCGACGTATGCGATCGCCGAGAACACGCGCGCTCTGCCGCGCGCATTCGTCCCCGCCTTCGTTCGCGTCGTCGCGTCGCAGGGCGACAGTCTCCTCGGCATCTCGTCAATCACTGACTTCGGTAAGGAGGGAGTCATCGAAGACAAGCAGCCGCACGCCCTCGGCCCGAACGGTCCGGGCCTCGCCGACGTTCATGGTGATGGTTCACACCTGCGCGTGCACGCGCGGATGAGTGGTCCGGGCTGGGTGATCGTTTCGAACGCTTATTGGAAAGGGTGGGTGGCGCATGAACATGGGCGCCGAGTTCCGGTTCGTTTCGGGGACCACGTCTTCACGGCCTTCTATCTGGGCGCCGGCGACCACGACGTGGAGCTGACGTATCGCCCGCGCTCATTTGTGATCGGCGCGTGGATCAGCGCTCTGACCGCGCTCCTGCTCCTCGGTTACGCGTTGATCCCCAGCTCGGTCATCACCTTCTTCATGTCGTTCCAGACATCTTTTTTCGCCGAGGGGGTGCGCAGCAGATACGCGGGGTGATACGTCGGCATGACCTTGATGCCGTCGTATTCGGTCCATTGACCGCGCGCGGCGGAGACGGCGTGCGCTTTTCCGGTGAGGCTCTGCAGCGCAATTTTGCCGAGGGTGACGATGACTTTCGGTTTGATCAGCTCGATCTGTCGGCGGATGAATGGGCGGCAGGCCTCCAGCTCATCAGGTTCGGGATTGCGGTTCTCCGGCGGCCGGCACTTGATCACGTTGGCGATGTAGACGTCATCGCGCGAGAGCTTCATCGCCTTGATGATGTCGGTGAGCAGCTGGCCGGCGCGGCCGACAAACGGCTTCCCGTGCTCGTCTTCATCGCGTCCAGGCGCCTCGCCGATGAACATCAGATCGGCGTTCGGATTGCCCGTCCCCCATACCACCTGCGTGCGTGTCCCGGCGAGACGGCATTTCGTGCAAACGCTCGCTTCGCGGCCAAGTACATCGAGCTCGGGCTCGTCCCGAGAGCTGAGAGCTGAGAGCTGAGAGCTTTGTAGGTCGAGATGCGTGAATCCCAAATCTCGCAGCAACGCGAGTTCACGCAACAGATCATCCATTGATCCGTTGTACCACGAGATCGAGGATGCGATTGGCGATCACGAACTTCGGGGCTTTCTCGAGGCGCGTGGTCGTGCCGTCGCGAGCGATCACCAGCACCTCGTTCTGATCGGAATCGAATCCGATCGATTCGTCGGATACATCGTTGGCAACGATCAGATCGGCGTTCTTGCGAGCGAGCTTTACTCTCGCATTCGATTCCAGCGAATCGGTTTCAGCCGCAAAGGCGACGACGAATGGCTTGGGTTTCACACCAGCGAGCGATTCGAGAATGTCACGATTCTTCTTCAGGGTGATGCTCAGCTCGTCGCGATCGGATTTCTTGATCTTGTGTTCGGCGCTCATCGCCGGCGCGAAGTCAGCGACGGCCGCGGCCTTGATCACGATCTGATGCTGCGGCGCGCGCTCCATGACGGCGTCGTACATTTCGTTCGCCGTGGTGATCTGTTTGACGTCGACGCCGGCCGGCAGCGGCAGCGATGTTGGTCCCGACACGAGTGTCACTGCCGCGCCGCGCCGCTTCGCCGCCTCGGCGAGCGCATAGCCCATCTTTCCCGACGAACGGTTGGAGATGTAGCGGACGGGATCGATCGGCTCGCGCGTCGGCCCGGCGGTGACGAGGACGCGGCGGCCGTCGAGATCGCGCGACGCGAAGTGAAGCTTCACGCGCTCGACGATGACCGGAATGTCCGCCAGGCGCCCCAGACCTTCTTCTCCCTCGGCAAGATAGCCCGTCTCCGGATCGATGATCTCGACGCCGCGGGCGCGCAGCGTCTCGAGATTCTGAGTGACCGTCGCGTGCTGCAGCATGAACGAGTTCATCGCCGGAGCAACCATCACGTGAGCGCGATGCGCGAGCGCATACGTGGAGAGAGCATCGTCAGCGATGCCGACCGCCAGCTTGGCGAGGATGTTGGCAGTCGCCGGCGCGATCAGGAGCAGCTCGGCCCAGCGCGCCATCTCGATGTGATCGACGCCGCCTTTTTGCGGATCACCCCACTGATCGGCGATCACGCCGTGCCTCGACACGGCGGCGAGCGCGAGCGGAGAGACGAAACGCGTGGCGTTGGGAGTCACGACGACGCGGACATCCGCTCCGGCGTCCTGAAGGCGGCGCACCAGCTCGGGCGCCTTGTAGGCCGCGATGCCGCCACTCACTCCCAGAACGACTTTCATACGTGCTAGGTGGAGGACAGGCGCCTCGCCTGTCCGGACAGCCGAGGGCGGCTGTCCTCCACTACTCCGTCAGCGCCGTAACTTCCTCTTCCGGCGCAGTCAACTGCCACTTCACCTGCTTCTTCTCGATCTCTTCCATCGCTACGCGTGTTGGTTTCGCGTGCTTGGTCTTCATCTTCGGCTGCGCTCCCTGAATGAGCTGCTCCGCTCTCTTCGAGACGAGCAACACATACCGGAAGCGGCTGTCAACGCCGTCGGGCAAACCTTCCATCCCGTTCCTCCTTGAAGCGCGCGGCCATCCGGGCGATGGACTCGAGCGCCGTTTTCGTCTGCAACTTCTTCGCGATGATCGCCGCCTTCAGACACTCGGTCGCTTCGCGGAGATCATCGTTGATGATCACGTACTTGTAGAACTCCTTGCCGGCGTCGATCTCGTCGATCGCCTTCTGCAGTCGTGTCTCGATCTCCTGTTCACTGTTGAGGCCGCGATCGCGCAAACGCTGCTCGAGAACCTCGAATGACGGCGGGAAGATGAAGACGTTAAGCGACCTCTCACTCAGCGCCGGGTCCGCGGCGATCTGCCTGGCACCCTGATAATCGATATCCAGAACGACATCCTCGCCGCGCTGTAGCCGACCCACCACTTCGGCCTTGGATGTCCCGTACAGTTGCTCATGAACGAAAGCCGATTCGAGAAATTCCCCGCCATCGATCATGGAGCGAAACTTCTCATGGGAAACGAAATAGTAGTTCTTCCCCTCGACCTCGCCGGAGCGTGCTTTCCGGGTTGTGTGAGAGACCGAAAAGTAGAGGCTGATGCCGATCGGCTCGAGCTGGTTGCGGACCTCGTTGATCAGCGTCGTCTTCCCTGCGCCGGAGGGGCCGGAGATGATGAATAAGGTCCCGTCCGGGTGGAAGTTACTCGACATTCTGGACCTGCTCGCGGATACGCTCGACTTCGGTTTTCAATTCTACAACTACGGTTCTGATCGACGCCGCGCGCGATTTCGAGCCCATCGTGTTGATCTCGCGCACCATCTCCTGCGTGATGAAGTCGAGCTTCTTCCCGGCCGGCTCGCGGCCGTCGATCGCCTTCTCCACCTGTTCGATGTGATGCGTCAAGCGCGTCAGCTCCTCGGCGATATCGCCCTTCTCGACCATGACGACGACTTCCTGCGCGATGCGATCCTGGGCAATGTCCACCCCTGCGGCGGCGGCGATCTCTTGCACGCGCTGCTGATAGGACGTCAGCAGCTCGCCGCGGATCTCGTCCCGATGCGACGCCAGTCGTTCCTGGAGATCGCGAATCATCTTCAAACGCGCGACGATGTCGTTATGCAACGACTCCCCTTCTTTCTGCCGCATGGCGGTCATCTGCGCAAACGCGTTGCGCGTCAGCGCCGCCAATGCTTCACGTTCCTCGTCTTGCACCTCGCTGTCAACAGGTTCCACCTGCAGTAGATCGGGGATGCGTAGAAGATCGCTTGCCGTGAAGGCGTGGCCGAGCCCGAGCTCGTCGGCGATGCCGCGAAGTTGAGGGATGACGTTGTTCGCGATCTGCTCGTTGATGCGAACGCTGTAGTCGGGCTGTTGCGTGCGCTGTACACGAACGGAGACATCGACCTTTCCGCGCGAAAAGGTGTCAGACGCCAGTTGCCGGAGCATCGGCTCCAATTCCCACAGGTACTCCGGAAGACGGACGGATGTCTCGAGGAAACGATGATTAACGCTTTTGGCGGTGACGGCGACGAAGTAGCGCGCCGAGATGGCTCCGGCCGCGCGCCCAAAGCCTGTCATTGAGGTGATCATGGGTGGAAGGGATGAGGGATGAGGGATGAGGGATGAAAACCACGAACATCATCCCTCATCCCTCAGCCCTCATCCCTTCGTTCATCCTTTCACGAGGCGTTCAGCTTCATCCGCAATTTCGTTCATCGCGCCCTCTACCCGCCCCCGCCATTCCTCGATGTCACCGTCACGCGGCACATGGATCGGAATGCCGTAGACAAAGACCGCGCGTGAGAACGGCAGCGGGATGACCATGCGGTCCCACGATCCGAGAAGCTTTTTTTTTTCGCGGCGAAGGCGATGGGAACGATCGGCAGGCCCGTGGCCTGTGCCACCACCACAACGCCCTCCTTCGCTAAGCGCGGTGGACCCTTCGGCCCGTCAGGTGTGAACACGATGTTCTTGCCGTCTCGAGCGGCGCGGAGCAGATCCCGAAGCGCGGCGGTGCCCCCGCGCGTCGACGAGCCACGCGAGCTTTCGACGTCGTAGTAATCGAAGACTCGAGCGATCATCTCGCCATCGCGCGATTGTGAGATCAACACGGAGATGGGCCGTCGATATCGCGAGTGCAGCATCATCAACAGATGGGCGTGCCAGAAGGCGATGATGTACTGCGGCACGTTGGCGATGTTCTCCACGCCGACATGGCGCACGCGCAATGTCGCATGCAGAGCGCGGATGAAGAGCGACCCGATGAACGGGAGCAACCGCCTCACGCCAGCACCTGCTCCTCCGTGGCGAACTGCATGTCGTAGAGCTTCCGGTAGATGCCGCGGAAACCGAGAAGCTCATCGTGGCGGCCGACTTCGGCGATCTCCCCTTTTTCGAGCACGACGATCTTGTGCGCGCTGCGAATCGTGGAGAGGCGATGCGCGATGACGAGCGTCGTGCGGCCGCGCATCAGGTTGACGAGCGCCTGCTGCACGAGACGCTCCGATTCGGTATCGAGTGCGGACGTCGCCTCATCCAGAATCAGAATCGGGGGATCCTTGAACAGCGCCCGAGCGATGGCGAGCCGCTGCCGCTGCCCGCCGGAGAGAAGCACCCCGGCCTCGCCGATGAGCGCATCATAGCCGTTCGGCAGATTTGAGATGAAGTCGTGCGCGTTCGCCGCCTTCGCCGCTTCGACGACGCGCCGCTCGTCGGCATCACCGCGGCCGTAGGCGATGTTGTTGCGAACGGTGTCGTTGAAAAGGATCACTTCCTGGGTGACGAAGCCCATCAGACCGCGCAGCGACTTGAGGGTGACGTCGCGGACATCTTTTCCGTCGACGGTGATGCGACCGTCGCTGACATCGTAGAAGCGCGGCAGCAGATTGACGAGCGTCGACTTCCCCGCACCGCTGCTCCCGACGAGCGCGACGAGCTCTCCCGGCGCGACCGCCAAATCGACATTTCGCAGAACAGGTTCGGCACCATACGCGAAGGTGACATTCTCGTAGCGCACTCCCCGCCCGACCCCGGTCAATTCGATCGCGTTCGGCTTCTCCTTGACCTCGTTGTCGACGTCGAGCATGCGGAACACTCGCTCGGCGGCGGAAAGAGCGGTGTTGACGGAGAGGTTCACCTTGTTCAGCTTCTTGATCGGCGCGTACATCGCCGCGAGCGCGGCCAGAAAACTGACGAACTGTCCAACCGTCAGCGTGCCGGCGGCGATGCGCCGATGCGCGTACAGAAAGAGCAGCAGCATCATGGAGCCGGCCAGCAGCTCCATCACCGGCGAAGTGAGCGCCTGGATGCGCTGAGCTTTGAGATTCGATTTCAGATGCCGCAGCGTGGCCTCGCGGAAACGTCCGATCTCGAACGGCTCCATCGTGAAGGCTTTCACGATGCGCACGCCGCGGATCGTCTCCTCGAGCAGCGTGGCGATATCGGCCATGCGCTCCTGCGAGCGATGCGTCGTGCCACGCAGTCGACGGCCGAAATGAATCACCGGCATGACGATCACCGGCGCGACGATGAGGCTGATCAGCGCCAGCTCTGTGTTGGAAATGAAGACGTAGAGAGTCAGACCGATGAGCGTGATCGATTCCTGGAACAGATCGCCCATCCGCGTCGACACCGCGGCCTGAATGGCATCAGCATCGGAGACGACGCGGCTGACCATCTCACCGGTCGAGCGCTCGGAGAAAAAGCGGTGGCTCTGCCGGATGATGCTCTCGTACAGCTCGTTGCGCAGGTCGCGCACCGTCGACAGTCCGACCTTCTGAAATGCGTATTCCGAGAAGAACGACGTGAACGCGCGGATGACGAAGACGAGCAGCAGCGCGGTGAGAACCCGCTTCCACTTGTCCGCGGGTTTGGCGTTCCACCAGTGATCGAAGTTTTTCGCCGCGCGATCGACGGAGTTGATGAACCAGCCGCGCTGCCCTTCCGGCTGATCGCGGCGGAGAACGGAGTCAATGACTCGTTGCTTGAGTGGTGTGGCACCGGCTTTAGCCGGTGCTCCGCCGGCTGAAGCCGGCGCCACACTCCTCGGCGGCGTCAGCACTTCATCGAAGAGCGGCTGAATCAGCGCCATGAGCATCGTCTGCGTCGCCGCGAAGATGATCATCGACCCGAAGGCGATGAGCGCCCACGTCTTGTAACGCCGCAGATATCGATACAGCCGCCCGAGAACGTTCATCCTCGCACCACGCCCATTATCGCCTCTGCCGCGCGGCGGCTCGCGCCCTTCTCGCCGAGCTTCGCCTTCACGGCAGCCAGATCGGCGCGAACGCGGTCGTCATCGACGAGCACTTCGCGGACAGCGGCGGCGATCTTCTCGCCGGTGACATCGTGCTGGAGAAGCTCGGGGACGATTCTCTTGCCCGCGACAATGTTCACGAGGCTGAAGTGCGGCAGCTTCACCAGCCACTTCGCCAGTTGATACGTCATGGGCGACAGGCGGTACATCACCACCACGGGTGTGCCGACGATCGCGCATTCGAGCGTCGCCGTGCCGGAGGACGAGAGTGCGATGTCGGCGGTCGACAAAGCTTCGCCTTGATCGTGTGGAACGATCCTGACGCCGCCGAGGGCGGCGGCGCTCCACTGAGAGAAGTCGATCGTCGGCGCCTGAATAATGAACGCGTCGACGGCCTGTTCGCGTTTGAGGATTGCCACGGCTTTGAGCATCGGCGGCAGAAGCGCTTCGACTTCCATCCGGCGTGATCCCGGAAGCAGCGCAACGCGCAGCACCCCGGGTTGCGACTCGTGGCGTCGAGGAGTCAACTCGTCGATCAGCGGATGTCCGACGTACGTCACCGCCACGTTGTGCTGGCGATAGAAGTCTTCTTCGAACGGGAAGATCACGATCATGTGATCGACGTATTTCGCGATGTGCTTCACGCGCCCGCGCCGCCACGCCCAGATCTGCGGCGAGATGTAGTAGACGACACGAAGGCCCATCTCCTTGCAGCGCTTCGCCATGCGGAGGTTGAAGTCGGGATAGTCGACCAGCAGCACCACGTCGGGCCGCTCCTGCTCGATACGCTCCGCCAGCTCGCGAAAAACCCGCCGGAACATTCCGAGATGCCGGATCACGTTGAACAATCCCACGATGCCCATCTCGCGCGCGTGGTGCAGGATCTCGGTCCCTTCGCGCGCCAGGAGATCGCCTCCGATGCCGAACGTCCGCAGCGACGGATCGAGCTTCTTCAGCTCTCGGATGACTTCAGCGGCGTGGAGGTCGCCTGAGGCCTCGCCGGCGACGACGGCGAGCTTCATCTCAGCGGGAACGGATACATCACCCATCCCAGGGCGATGCCACCGAAGAAGAGCGACAGGAACACAAAGAGAAAGAATCGGATGCGCTCGGTGCGGCCGCTCTTCCACAGCAAGGTGAAGAAAAGCGCCGTGGCGATCGCGTAGATCAGCATCAGCACGATGTGATTCCGCAGCAGACTCATTCCTTCCGTCCCTCGGCGATGTCGAAGCAATCGAGCACGAGCAACAGATTCATCAATCCGGCGGTGAGCGTGAACGTCGTTCCGTATTCGTATGTGAGCGAAGTGACGTCGCCGTGGATGCCCATTGCGCGGGCGATGAAATAAAGCGCCCCCGCGCCCATCGAGCCGAGGCTGGCGAGGATCTTCAAGAGAGCGCCGCCGCTGTCGCGGAGCGTGTACAGGCTTCCATCGATCGACAGGCCGATGACGAACAGCACCAAAACGATCACGAAGAAGATCGTCGCACGCGCGCGGTAACCGAGATAGAAGTGCCCGGCACCGGGAATGACGTACGCCAGCAGCATGGCCGTGATCGAGCGTTTATTCATCAGACTTGAAGATAGCCTCGGAAATCTTTTGAAAGTGCGGCTCGAGCTTGTCGAAGGTCACATCGAGCTCCTCGGGGACGAGGCGCGTGCGGGCCGTGACGGTCATGAAGTTCGAGTCGCCGGTCCAGCGCGGCACGATGTGCATGTGATAGTGATCCGCGAATCCGGCGCCGGCGATCTGTCCGAAATTCATGCCGACGTTGAAACCGTCCGGATGGTAAACGTCGGAGAGGATGCGCTGCGCCTCCGCGGTCAGCCGGATCAGCGCCCGCAGCGACGTCTCGGAGCTGTCGAATAGACGAGCGGCATGTTCAATCGGCGCAACCATGAGGTGTCCGTTCGTGTACGGATATCGGTTGAGCATGACCAGGGCGTCGTCGTTGCGGAAGAGCGTCAGCGTGTCGCGCTTCTGTTTCGTTTTTGCCGCCGCGCAAAAGATGCACTCGGGTGCTTTCTCGCTTTTCGGCGAGGTCAAGTATGGATACCTCCACGGAGTGAAAAGGACCTGCATGAATGCAGATGTCTATTCGCGCGCTGCTCGTTCCTCTTCGTCTGACGAAGTTTTGGAGCCGGCCGCAGGTCCCTCTCCGGCGCCCTTGTTGATCAGCTCCTTCAACTCTTTGCCCGGTTTGAAATACGGGATCTTCTTCGAAGGGACTTCGACCTTTTCTCCTGTCTTGGGATTGCGGCCGGTGCGCGACTTGCGGCTGCGCAAGCGGAAGCTGCCGAAGCCGCGCAGTTCAATTTTCTGACCGGCGCGAAGCGAATCGACGATCGAATCGAACACGATGTTCACGATCGTCTCGGCCTGCTTCTTCGTGAGCTGGACCACGCGCGCGACCTCGTCCACGAGCTCGGCCTTGGTCATCACTCCGGCTTTGGCGCTGGCTTCGTTCGTTCCGAAATCGTCCTGATCCACGGTGCCCTCCTCCGCTTGCTTACCACCTGTACAGAAAACGCGGCATACGCCTGGCGGCGATCCGTTCGATCATCGAACGGGAGTCGCTCGTATCGGTTATCAGATCGAGAAGTTTGTGTTCTTTCCTTCGGGGATAGATCGTGGCCGGTTCGCCGCGCAGATGCGCTTTGCGCGCGGCGAGCGCCACGGCGTCGCCGAGATTGCCGAGGCGATCGACGAGTTTCAGCGATACGGCTTCTTCACCCGTGAAAACACGGCCGTCAGCCAGCAGCGCCACCTGCGCTTCTGAGATCTTGCCGGCGCGCCCGTCGGCCACCGCCTTCACGAACTGCTGGTGAAGCTGCAGAACAATGCGCTGCAGATACTCCCGCTCCGGCGCGGTGAGCTCGCGGAACGGCGAGCCGGCGGCCTTCATTGCGCCGCTGGTGATCGTCTCGCGCTTCATCTTGGCCCAGTGCATCAGGTCGTCGACTTCCATCCAGTCGAGGAGGACGCCGATCGAGCCCGTGATCGATCCGGGATTGGCCACGATCTCGTCGCAAGCGGCGGCGATGTAATAACCGCCCGATGCGGCGACGCTGTCGAGCGAGGCGACGATCGGCTTGCTGGTCTTCAGCCGGATCCGGCGAATCTCGGAGTAGATCTCCTGTGACGGCGCGATCGCTCCGCCCGGGCTGTTGATGCGCATGACGATCGCTTTGACCGTGGAGTTGCGCGCGTATCGACGCAGCAGCTCGACCGTGTCGCGGGCCTCGAGGATTTCCCCTTCGATCGGGACGATTGCGATCTTCTGCGTCGACAGACTGAACTCGCCCACATCCTGCCTCGTGGCCGCGGCGACGAAGACGAGGAAGAAGAACCCGAGGAAGATGACAGCGCATCCGCTGAACGCGCCGAGGAGGAAGACGGGCACGCGGGAGCGTGGTGGTGTGGCTCCGCCGATCTCGGCGGAGGACGCCGGCGGGATCGCCGGCGCCACACTCGGATTCGGTTCCATCTCGCTCATGTCTTCGAGCTCTCCGGCTCCGGTTGTGGCGCAGGCGCCGGAGCGCCGCCATGCTGCACGCGTTCTTCATCGCTCAGCGGCTGAACGTCGCGCGTCGTCAAACCGATCTTCCGATCGGTCGTATCGATCTTGATGATGCGTGCGCGGATCGGATCGCCCGCGTGAAACACCTTGTCGAGCTTCACCTTCGGGTCGCGCTGGATCTCCGACACGTGCGCGAGTCCCTCGACGCCTTCGGCCATGCGGATGAATAGACCGAAGTCGGTGATCTTCGAGATCGTCCCGACGATCTCGTTGCCGATCGCATGCTGTTTGGCGAAGTTCTCCCACTCGTTCGGCAGAAATTCGCGAATCGAAAGCGAGAGGCGCTGATTCTCACCGTCGACGTTGATCACGCGCGCTTGCACGGTGTCGCCCTTCTTCAGCACTTCGCTCGGGTGTTTGAGGCGCCGGTTCCACGACATGTCGGAGATGTGGATCAGGCCGTCGATGCCTTCCTCGACTTCGACGAACGCGCCGAAATCCGTCAGGTTGCGGACCTTTCCGGTGATGACTGATCCAACCGGAAACCGATCGGCGATCGTGTCCCAGGGATTTTGTTCGAGCGCCTTGAGGGACAGGGAGATGCGGCGATTCTGCACGTTCACGTCGGAGACTACGGCCTCGATCTCGTCGCCGACCGACAGCAGCTTCGACGGATTGCGCACTTTTTTCGTCCACGACATCTCGCTGACGTGAATCAATCCTTCGACGCCTTCCTCGAGCTCGACGAACGCGCCGTAATCGGCGAGCGACACCACGCGTCCATGCACTTTGCTCCCGAGCGGATAACGGTGAATGACGTCGGCCCATGGATCGGGTGTCTTCTGTTTGTATCCGAGCGACACACGCTCCGCCTGCGAATCGAATTTCAAGACCACCACTTCGATCTCGTCGCCGACGTTGAAGTATTCGGAAGGATGATTCACGCGACCCCAGGAGATGTCGGTGATATGCAGCAGGCCATCGACGCCGCCCAGATCGACGAAGACGCCGTAGTCGGTGATGTTCTTCACGACGCCGTGCGTCGTCTTTCCTTCCTCGAGCCGGCCGAACGTGTCGTGCTTCTGCTGCGCCTGTTCGACCTCGACGATCGCGCGGCGCGACAACACGACGTTGCTGCGCTTCTTGTCGAACGAAACGATCTTGAATCGGTATTCGTGGCCCTTGAGCGCGTCGAGATTCTTCACCGGCTTCGTATCGATCAGCGAGCCGGGAAGAAACGCCTTGACGCCGCCCACATCGACGGCGACGCCGCCTTTCACGCGATCGACGACGCGCCCGCTGATCGGCTGGTCGGCCTTGTACGCCGCCTCGATGCGGTCCCAGACCAGCATCCGTTCCGCCTTCTCGCGGGACAGCGCCACGTAACCGGAGGCGTCTTCGAGCCGCTCCACAAAGACCTCGATCTCGTCGCCCGGCTGGATCTTCACCTGACCGTCGTAACCGGTGACCTGCGAGATCGGCAGAAGTCCTTCTGATTTATAGCCGATATCGACGACCACCTCGGTCGGCGTGAGCTTGACGACGCGGCCGCGGACGATCTCTCCCTCCGCGAAGTGCGCCATCTTCTTGTCGTAGAGGTCGAGCAACTCACCCATGCCGAGGTTCTCCAGACTGGTGTCCTGGTTCTGCTTCTTCTGATCATCGTTGGACGCCATGGGAACTCGGGAGCCTCCCCTACGACCGCGGGGTCGTGGCGGTGCAAAAATCAACGCTAACTTGTTGATACGCGCCGAAATCGGGAGTTTAGCGGTCGGGAGTTACGGCCGTCAAGGAATCAAGGATGAAGGATGAAGGATGAAGGATGAAGCGGGCAATCGCGGCATCCTTCATCCTTCATCCTTCATCCTTTCGCGCACGCGGCGGACAACCGCCTCAGCGACTTGCGGGATGTTGAGTGACGACGTGTCAATAACGGTATATGTCTCGTCATAGGTCAGCGGCGATTCGGCACGCGTCGAATCCTGCTCGTCCCGCGCCATCGCCTCGGCCAGCACGGTGTCGAAGAGAACCGGGCTCCCCTTCTCCTGCAGCTCACGGTGGCGCCGGTCGGCGCGAACTTGCGGTGTAGCAGTGAGAAAGAACTTGTGGGGCGTGTCGGGAAAGACTTTCGTGCCGATGTCGCGTCCTTCGAGCACTCCACCGTTGCGCCGGCCGAGCTCCTGCTGGAGTTTGACGAGCACTCGGCGCACGGCGGGAACGGCGGAGACGTCGCTCGCGGCCATGCTGATGTCCGGCGTGCGGATCAGCGATGTGACGTCTTCGCCGTCGAGTAACACGCGTGGCGGTTCGCCGGGGACGAAGTCGATCCGTGTCTGCTCGGCGAGTTTTTCGAGCGCTGCTTCGTCGCGCGTATCGATGCCGCGACGCTTCGCCGCCAGTCCGATCGCGCGATACATCGCCCCGGTATCGATGTGCGGAACGTTCAGTTCACGCGCGACGAGCTTGCTGACCGTTGTCTTCCCGACACCCGAAGGGCCGTCGATCGCGACGATCATCGAGTGGAGCGACGGGCGACCTCGCCGGTCGTTCGGCGGCCGCCGTCGGCCGCTCCACGACGGCGTCGCGCCGGCTTCTTCTTCGTGACTCTCGGTTCTGGCATCGTGGCGAGCATCCTCACTTCATGCTTCGTCAGCTCGCGCCATACACCGGGCGTCAGCTTTGGATCGGAGATCGGACCGATGGCCACGCGTTTGAGCTTCGAGACCGGATGACCAACAGCCTGAAACATCTTGCGGATCTGCTGCGTGCGTCCTTCGCGCAGTTTGACTTCGAACCAACAGTTGCCTTCATCGACGCCGCGGCCGGTCGTCTTCATCCGCGAGATCTCGCAGGGGAGCGTCCGCTTTCCTTCGATCGTGATGCCGCGTTGCAGCTTATCGATGATGCGCGGCTCCGGCACGCCGCGCACTTTCACGTGGTACGTCTTCACCGATCCGTGTTTCGGATGCGAGACCTTGAACGCGAGCTCGCCGTCATTCGTCAGAAGCACGAGACCTTCGGAGTGGAAGTCGAGGCGCCCGACAGGGTAGATGCGCTCGCGGATTCCGCGGACGAGATCGATCACGGTCAGCCGCCCCTCCGGATCCTCGACCGTGGTCATCACTTCCTTCGGCTTGTACAGGAGAATGTAGCGATGCGTCTCCGGCCGCGTGATCAATTTGCCGTCGACTTTGATGTGATCGCGACCGGCGTCCGCTTTCGTTCCGAGCTCGGTGACCACTCGCCCATTCACCGTCACCCGCCCCTCCCGAATCATCGTCTCCGCTTCTCGGCGCGATGCGAAGCCGGCATGGGCGATGATCTTCTGCAGTCGCTCCGGTTCCATCACTCGTGCTGATCGCGCGTCGATTCTAACTCGTAGTCGGGCTCGGGCGCGGAGTTGATCGCCGCCACGACGTCTTCGTTGATCGACTCGCCGATGAGATCACCGAACTCTTCGAGACGCGGCAGATCGCGAATGTCGTTGAGTCCGAAGTGCACGAGGAATTCGCGCGTCGTGCGATAGAGAAACGGACTGCCGACGACCTCCTTGCGCCCCGACACGCGGATCATGCGACGCTCGAGCAGCGTGCGCAGCACCGCCGTCGAGTTGACCCCGCGGATCTCCGACAGCTCCGGCGCCGTGATCGGCTGCCGGTAGGCAACGATGGCCAGCGTTTCCAGCGCGGCGATCGAGAGACGGCTCTCCCCTTTCTTCGCGAAGAACTTCTTCAGGATTGGGTCGTGCTCGGCGCGCGTGGCGAAACGCCATCCACCCGCGGCCTGCTCCAGGACGAAGCCGCCGATGTTTGCATCGAGAGTTTTCTTGATCTCGTCGAGCTGGGCGTGGATCGTTTCAGCCGGCTCATCGAATGCGGCGACGAGATCGTCGAGCTTCACCGGCTCAGTGCTGACGAAGAGGATCGCTTCGATGGCGGATCGTAATTCGTTAGGTTCCATCACGTGTGATCGAACAGAGCGAACGTGCTCTGATCCATTTCATTTTGAGTTTTTGCGACGAGGATCTCTCCAAAAATATCGGCCTGCTTCAGGGAGATGCCGCCGAGGCGGACGAGCTCGAGCATGCCGAGGAAGATGGCGATGAGCTCGTCGCGGTCGCGTCCTTCGAGCAACCACTGCAAGCGGATCGGCGACTTCTCCTTCAGCCTCTCGTACAGCTCCGCCATCTTCTCCGAGATCTTGTGCACGGTGCGCTGCAACTCGAGGGCCTGCGGATGATTGACCTTGTAACGATTCAGTGCGGTGCGAAACGCGTCGATGAGATCGAAGAGCGAGACTTCGCTCATGTCGATCTCCGAGCCATCGCTGCCCGGTAGCGGCGCGGGCCGGCGCGCCCACATGCCCATGCGTAGAACATCGAGCTCGGCGAAACTCTCCGCGACCGACTTGAAGCGCTGGTACTCGAGCAGGCGATCGACCAGCTCCTGGCGCGGATCTTCGATCGCTTCCGCGCTTTCGTCGCGTGGCAGGAGCATCTGCGACTTGATGTGGATCAGCATGGCCGCCATATAGATGTAATCGGCCGCGATTTCGAGGTCGAGCTCCTCCATCGCATCGAGATATTCGTTGAACTGATCGGTGATCAACGCGATGGGGATGTCGTAGATGTCGACCTCGTTCTTCTTGATGAGGTGCAGCAGCAGGTCGAGCGGGCCGTGGAACGAGGGGAGCGTGACGTTGTAGGCAGTCTCAGAGCCCTCTCCTTCCGGGAGAGGGTCCGGCGAAGCCGGGGGTGAGGGTTTTGGTTCGTCCATCATCGCAGCTCTGGATACTCGATCTTCATCGCCCCGCGCACGAGCTTCATCGTCTCCTCCGCCCGCTCGCGCGCGTGCTCGTTCCCTTCGCGCAACACATCCCAGACGATCTGCGGATCGCGATCGATCTCTTCGCGACGTTCGCGGATCGGGCGCAGCTTCTCGATCATGATCTCCGCGATCAGCCTTTTGTCATCGACGCATCCGATCTGCGCCGTGCGGCACTCGTGATCGACGCGCGCGATCGTGGCCTCGTCGGAGAAGAGCCTGTGAAATTGAAAGAGATTGCAGATGTCCGGATTGCCCGGATCTTTTCTGCGGATGCGGTTCGGGTCGGTGAACATGGTCATCGCCAGCGTCCGAATCTCGTCGGCGCTGGCCGTGAGGCCGATCGTGTTGTTATACGACTTCGACATTTTGCGCCCATCGAGGCCGGGCACCTTCGGCGTCGCGGTGAAGAGCGGCTGCGGCTCCGGGAAAACCTCGCCGTAGAAATTGTTGAAGCGGCGCACGATCTCACGCGACAACTCGAGATGCGAGGCCTGATCCTCACCGACCGGCACGTAATTCGCGCGGTAGATGATGATGTCCGCGGTCTGCAGCAGCGGATATCCGAGGAATCCATAGGTGTTGAGATCCTTGTCCTCGATCTGCGCCTGCTGATCCTTGAACGTCGGCACGCGCTCGAGCCACGGCAGAGGCGTGACCATCGACAGCAGCAGATGCAGCTCGGCGTGCTGTTTGATCGCCGACTGCAGAAAAAGTGTCGATTTCTTCGGATCGAGTCCGGCGGCGAGCCAGTCGGCCACGGCGTCGAACGTCGACTGACGAATGTTCGATGGATCGGCGTAGTCGGACGTCAGCGCGTGCCAGTCGGCGATGAAGAAGTAGCAGCGATAGGAGTCCTGCAGCCGCACCCAGTTGCGGATGGCGCCGAAGTAGTTGCCGAGGTGGACTCTACCTGTGGGTCTGAGCCCGCTTAGAACGTATTCATCCATGAAAGGTCGCAGGTCGCGGGTCGCAGGTCGCAGGGGCAGCCGCGATGGACGCGGCAGTGTAGCAAACGCCCCAGCGACCTGCGACCTGTGACCGGTGACCTAATCGCGCGTTGCTTCCACCGCCACTCCGAGCATCTCGCGCGCGATCTCTTCGCCGCGCGCGGCTCCTTCTTTTTCCATCAGCTCGATCGCCGCGTCGCGCGCCTGCTCCATCAGATCGTGATCGCGCAGGATGTTGCCGAACCGGAAGCGCGGCACACCCGACTGGCGGGTGCCGAGGAACTCGCCGGGACCGCGGAGGTGAAGGTCGCGCTCGGCGACTTCGAATCCGTCGCGCGTCGCCTCGAAGATCTTCAACCGTTCGAGCGAATCTTCGGCCGCGCGTGGATTGCGGACGAGGATGCAGTAGGACTTTCGCTCCCCCCTCCCCACCCGCCCGCGAAGCTGATGGAGCTGCGACAGCCCGAAGCGATCGGCCTCGACGATCAGCATGATCGACGCATTCGGCACGTCGATGCCGACTTCGATCACGGTCGTCGCGACGAGGACATCGATCTCGCCGCGCTTGAACTTTGCCATCGTCTCTTCTTTTTCGGCGGTCGAGAGCCGGCCGTGCATCATCGCCACGCGGCGCTTCGGAAAGCGGCGCTGAATCGATTCGAATCCTTCGGAGAGCGGCTTGAGGTTCAGTTTCTCTGACTCTTCGATGAGCGGATAGACGACATAAATTTGCGCGCCTGCATCGATCTCATCATCGATGAATTTGTACACGCGCTCAATGTCCGACGACGAGCGCATCGCGGTCTTGATCCGCTGTCGTCCGGGGGGAAGCTCGTCGATCACCGAAAGCTCGAGATCGCCGAAGATCGCCAGCGCGAGCGAGCGTGGGATCGGCGTCGCGGTCATCACGAGGATGTCGGGCATCTCGCCTTTCGCGAAGAGCCGCTGGCGCTGCTCGACGCCGAAGCGATGCTGTTCGTCGACGATCGCCAGACCGAGCGACTGGAAGGTCACCTTTTCTTCGAGCAAGGCATGCGTGCCGATGACGAGCTGGATGTAGCCGTCGCGCAGGCCGGCCAGCAGGGTCCGACGCTCGCCTGCAGTCATGGAACCGGTGGCCTTGGCCACCACCAGTGAGTGGTCAACTAGTTGACGGATTCGCTGATAGTGCTGCTCGACGAGGATCTCCGTCGGCGCCAGCAGCGCCACCTGATGCCCATTGCGGATCATGATGATCGCCGCGATCAGCGCGACGATTGTCTTGCCGCTCCCGACATCGCCCTGCAGCAGCCGGTACATCGGCCGGTCGCTGCGGAGATCGTCAGCGATCTCTTTGAGCACACGTTTCTGTGCACCGGTCAGCCGGAACGGCAGGATGCGCTTCACCTCGGCGCGAAGGTCGTCGTCGATCGTGATGGCGCGGCTCTTTTTCTTGACTTCGTCCGCGGCGCGCCGGACGCGCATCACCAGTTGAAACGTGAAGAACTCCTCGAGGATCACGCGCAGATGCGCCGGCGAGCGATAGCGGAGAAATGCCGGCGTGAGCTCTTCGGGCTGGTGAATTTCGCGAATCGATTCCGCGAGGCCGATGACGCCGAGGCGCTCGCGGATCGGCGAAGGCAGGCGATCGTCGAGTGTATCGACGCTCTCCAGTGCGTTGCTCACGATGCGGCGGAGAGCTTTGGGCGGGATGTTTCCCACCTTCGAGTAGATCGGGACGATTTTCCCTTCGCCCTCTTCGTTCTCCTCGATCTTCTCCCAGTCGGGCGATTCGATCTGCAGCCGCCCGTGGCTCGAGAGGCGCGGCGGCCCGTAGATCGCGAGATGGTCGCCGCGCTTGATCTGATCGGCGAGATAGGGCTGATTGAACCAGACCAGCATGACCGTGCCCGTGCCGTCGTCGAACATCGCCTCGAAGATCTTCATCCGCTTCACCGGCGACGTCCTCAATGCGGCGGAGACGACACGGCCGCGCAGCAGAACAGATTGATCGATGTTGCGCCCGATCTCGGCGATGCGCGTCGGGTGGCGGCGATCTTCGTAACGGAAGGGGAAGAAATAGAGAAGATCGCGGACGGTATCGAGGCCCGCGGCCTGAAGGACTTTGGCGCGGGATTCGCCGACGCCCTTGATGAATTGGACCGCGGTTTCGGAGGTGATCGGCACGCCTTTATTGTGGCGCGTTCTACGCGGCGTAGACGATTTTGGATTTTAGATTTTGGATTTTGGATTGGGCTGTTCTATCTAAAATCCAAAATCCAAAATCCAAAATCAATCAAACACCGCCTTCATCGACACGAGCCCAATCTTGACGAGATCGCCATTGTGAATGGTGACCGGCACGCCGGTCGGAATGCGCTGGTCGTTAACAAAAGTGCCGTTGACGGTGCCGACTTCCTCGAGGACGTGATACTCGTCGCCGCCCCTGAGGATCTTCGCGTGGCGTCGGGACACCGACCGGTTCGTGTCGACCCCGGTGAGATCGATGTCGGGAAGAATGCCGGTCACCGGATCGGCGCGGCCGATGGTCGTCTCGTCCCCGTTGCTGAAGAAATATGCGGTTCCTGTCGCCACGTCGACCAGGCGATGCCGCGTGGTCTTCTCGGACGGCTTGATGAGCGTCGAGTCGAGCGCGGCGTGATCGGCGTCGATCTCGCGGCCGACCAGACGTTCGAGCAGCAGGTTCGCCTCGCGCAGGCGCTTCGAGTACTTGCGGATGATGCGAACGGCGATCTCGGGGTTCTTGCGCAGCATGTCGTCGAAGCGCGATCCGTTGATGATGAGCACCTTCACTTCGGTCTTGGCGATCGCATCGGCGGAGCGAGGCACCGCTTCGAGCAGCGCCATCTCGCCGAAGAAGTCCCCCTTCTCGAGATGCGAGAGCAGATGCGACTCGCCGTTGATGTGCTTGATGATGTCGACTTCGCCATCCTGGATGATGTACATGTCGGTGCCGAGCTCGCCCTGTGAAAAGATCATGTCGCCGGGCGAGTAACTGGCGCTCGAATCCTTGATCGGGTCCTTGCCGGCGGTCGTCTTGAATACGGCCATTGCAGTCCTAGCGGCGCTCGACAGCGGGCGCCGTGATCGTGAATGTGTTGTCGACAGTGCTGAGGCGAACCGGTGCGCCGATCGGCATCAGGAGATTATCTCCATGGTGACCGAAGGGGATATTGCGAACGACCGGAATGCCGTCGGACCCGAAGAACTCACCGAGCAGTGCTGCGAGCTCCTCTTCACTCCCACACCCTTTCAGCTTGCCGATGACCACACCACGGATTGATCGGATTCTGCCAGACAGCCTGAGGTGGGTCAACATACGATCGAGGCGATAGGCCGGCTCGTCGACATCTTCCCAGAACCAGATTCCGCCATTGATCCAGTAATCGTACGGTGTTCCGATCAGCGAGGTGGTGAGCGATAGACATCCGCCGAAGAGAATGCCTTCCGACTCCCCGTCGCAGACGACGTCGCTCGTCATGAAGCGATACGTCATCGGCGCTTCGCCGGCGAGCATCGACCAGAACCAGTCGTCACGCTCGTTCGAGAGAACGTTGTAGAAATCGAGATTGAGCATCGGACCGTGAAAGCTCGCGACGCCGGCGCGAATCGCGATCGCCTGATGCAGCGCGGTCACATCGCTGAAGCCGATGAGAGGTCGCGGATCGCGACGAATGGCATCGTAGTCGAGGCGATCGAGGATGCGCATCGCGCCGTATCCGCCGCGCGCGAAGAAGAAGGCGTCGTACTCGGACGACCTCACGAAACGGTTGAACTCTTCGACGCGCTCGTCATCGGTGCCGGCGAGGTATCCGCGGTGTTTGTGACCAAGATTGTCAGCGAGAGTGACACGAAGCCCCTGAGACTCCAGATGGCGTTTTGCCTCTTCGATTCGGGGGACCTCGGACGGCGATGATGCGGCGAGAACCGCTATGTGTCCGTTGCGCGAAAGAGATCGCGGTCGCGTCAGCACCGCGCGAATGCTAACAGGGTTCCGGCGACCGGCAACCGATAACGGGTTCACGCTTGCGATGACTGCGACCGGCGAGCCAAAAATAAAAATGTGGAGCGGATCTGTAAGCCGAATTCTGTGCTCCTCACGGAGTGAGGATCATTCATCTGCCACTCGCGTTGCCGCGGTGGTCGAGCAACCTACCCGGAAGCTTTCGATGGAAACGGGCGGTTCCGCTGCTTCCCTATTTGGTCTTGCTCCGCAGGGGGTTTGCCGTGCCGTCGTCGCTCACGCGGGACGCGGTGCGCTCTTACCGCACCATTTCACCCTTACCTCTGCTCGCGCAGATCGGCGGTTTGCTTTCTGTTGCACTTTCCGTCGCGTTGCCGCGCCTGGCCGTTAGCCAGCCTGCTGCCCGTCGGAGTTCGGACTTTCCTCCGCCCTTTATAGCTCAGGACGGCGATCCTCCGATCCGCTCCACGTGAGGAGGATAACAGATGGGGCGGTCGATTAATCCCGGCTGAGCTACGAAATTCTTTCAGCTAAATGATTGCTGATTAAATAGCTTAGAAAGAATGTCGGCCTGCCGACATCAAAAGGCGTCGCGCTTTCTGTAGCGGTTGGAGAGGCGGATAAAGAAGATGGTTACGAGCACGATCACGACCACCACGATCCACGGCAGGAGGATGGCCAGGATCGCGTTCAGAAACGCGAAGATGTCTTCGACGATCGACAGCACCGGATTCGCCAGCCCTCCCGTCGTCGCCGTGCTGGCCGCGCGCAGCGACGCCTTCGCCGTATGTGTCGTGAGCGCCGCGCCGCCGGCGACGATGCTGGCGAGGATCACGACACCCTTCGGCACATCCTGCGACGTCGCCGCCCACCCCACCAGCGCGCCCGCCGCGGGACGGATGAATGTGTGGATCACATCCCAGGCGTGATCGATCGCCGGTACCTTGTCGGCGAAGAACTCGACGCAATAGAGAACGCCGATGACGATCAACACCGGCGTCGACGAGAAGAAGGTCGCCAGCTCGCTCGGGAACATGGTCGGCTTCCATCGCGCCAGCAGTCCGAACACCAGCAGCGTCGCGTACGAGTTGATGCCGGCGCCGAGGCCGAGGCCGACGGCGGTGAAGAAGTTGGTCATGATTGGGGAACTGGAATGACGGAAGGCTTCGCTTCGCGCAGCGTCGCCGGAATCTCGCTCATGCCGCGCTCCGCCGCCTCGCGCGTGGGATAGTGTCCCCAGAAGACGCGATAGCACGAGCGCCCTTTGAGCGTGATCGGAACGAACCAGACGTTCGTGCCGCCGGCGCGCAACGCTTTCGTGATGTTCGACGCCTCGCAGACAATCTCGAACTGCACCGTGAACTTTCCCGAAGGCGCGGCGGCGAACTCGCGCGCCATCGCTTCGTAGCGCTCGCGATCGGAGGTGGGTTGCGGTGGTTGTTGTGTGGCGCCGCCGATCGCGGCGGCGCGTGTCGTCGTTGTCGGCGGTGGCGGTGTGACCGCCGGCGGGATCGCCGGCGCCACACTGGCAGTCGTCGCAGTCGTCGCAGTGACCGCCGGCGGGATCGCCGGCGCCACACTCGGCTTGTGCATCGCGCGCTTCACCGGCGTGGCTACCGGCGTGGCGTTTCGCGCTCTCCACCAGGTGAAGCCATACCAACTGATGCCGGCGATGATGAACACTGCCATGATCGCCACGAGGGCTCCGAAGCTCAGCCTCTTCTTCGGAATCGTCTTCGGCGGCACAGGCCTTCGCGTCGCCGTCATCGTCGACGAAAAATCGCGCGGACGTGGAGCGGGCGCTGGAGTCGGCGCCAGCGTCGGTTTCGGCGGAGGTGCCGGCGGCACGCTCGCCTTCTGCGCGATGTCGATCTGCGCATCATCGAATCCAAATTGCGGCTCCGGTGGCGGCGCCATCGGTTCGAGGGGTGGCAACGGCGGTGGCGTGGGCGTGCGCAGCGGCGCCGTCTCCTGTCCCGGCTGCTCATCGGCGAGATCGAACTGCGGCATCGGTCCGCTCCACGCATCGGCAGCATCAGGGACGCCGATCTTTTCGAATGTGCCGGTGCTGACCGGGACCGACGGCGCGGCAACCTTCGCCCGCGTCAATAATCCGAGGAGTGAAAGCGCATGGAGAAGCTTGTAGGCGTTGAAGGTCTCCTGACGCGACGCCGCAGCGACTTCCGACGCGGTCCGCACGCCGTCGACTTGCGCGACGACCGCTTCCGCTTCCTCGTTGAAGCCGAGACTCTGGAACGTTTCGTCGAACCCCGGCGCTTTGCTGAAGACTGCCGATCCGCTCTCGAGTAGTTTTTCGAACTTCTGGCGGTCCTGATCGGTGACGACCATCTCCACGATGATCTGCGGCAGCGGGAAGATCGTCCCTTCATCGCGTTTCGGAAGATAGTCGGCCACGATCGTGAATGATCCGGCGCCCCACTCGGCGATCGAGCGGATCACGCCCACGACCTGAACGCGCCGAGCCCACGTCAGCTCCTTGCGCGTGATGAAGCCGAGGTTCAGCAGAGTATCGCCGAGCGTCTCGGCTTCCTTGCGCTTGGCCAGCGCCTGCTTCACATGCTCGCGGCTCACTTTCTCGGCGCGCATGAGGATCTCGTCGACGCTGTCGGCGCGATCGTTCGTGCTCGCGGAGAGCACGTCGCCGCTTTTGAAATAGATGATTTTGATGATGCCGTCGTTTTCGAAGCGAATGGCGCCGGTGAATTTCTCGCGCCACAACTCGACCAGACGCGCGACGAGATCGATGTCGCGGATTTCGCCTTCTAGCATTCCCCCACCCATCCAGCTCTTAGCTGTTAGCTCTTAGCTGTTAGCAAATTATCGCACGCTAAGAGTGCAGCTCATCGTAGAGACTTTGCCCCACTTTCTTGCCGAGCACGCTCATCAGATCCTGTGCCGAGGCCTGCTTGACGCCGGAGACGCTTCCGAAGCGCTCGATGAGCAGGCGCCGGCGCTTCTCGCCGATCCCCGGCAGATCATCGAGCTCGCTGTGCAGCACTCGCTTCGAGCGTCGGCGCCGATGCGATGACACCGCGAAGCGATGCGTCTCGTCGCGCACCATCTGCAGAAGTTGCAGCGCCGGATCGCGACGTTCCAGTCGAATCGGCTCTACCGCATCGGGAACGTAAATCTCTTCTTCACGTTTCGCCAACCCCGCGATCGGAATACCCTCGATCCCGAGACGATTCAGCGCCGTGAGCGCGGCGTTGAGTTGACCGCGCCCCCCGTCGATGAGAATGAGATCGGGCAGCGGCTTCTCCTCATCCAGCAGTCGTCGATACCGCCGATCGACCGCCTCGGCCATCGAACGAAAGTCATCTGCGCCGATCACCGTCTTGATGTTGAAGATGCGGTACTGCTTCTTGTCGAACTTGCCGCGGTCGAGAACGACCATGCCGGCGACCGAATCGCTTCCCTGAATGTTGGAGATATCGAAAGACTCGATGCGGTCGATCTCGCCGCTGTGACCGAGAAGTGTTCCGAGTCGCGTCGCCGCGATCTGCAGGCGGTCCTGTTGCGACTTGCGGAAGCGCGACTCGTGCGAGAGCCGCGCGTTGCGATTGGCCAGCTCGACGCGATCGACTCCCTTGCCGCGCTGAGGAACGCGCAGCACGACGCGACGGCCGGCCTGTTGGGACATCCACTGGCTCAGCAGATCTTCGTCCTCGACGGCGAACGGAATCAGAATCTCGCGCGGGATGAAGAGATTGTCCTGGTAGTAGCGCTGCAGAACTTCGCTGAGGAAGTAGCTCGGCTGATACTCGTCGACTTTCTCCCAGAACAGCTCGCGGCGATCGACGACGTTGCCGTCGCGGATGACGAAGAGCTGCACGGCGATGTCGTTCCCCTCTTCGTACAAGCCCCAGACATCGGCGTCTTCCTCTTCTGCGGAGGCGACCTGCTGCTCGGCCTGCACGCGCTCGACCGTGCGGATGAGATCGCGATAGTACGTCGCCAGCTCGTAGTTCTCTTCTGCGGCGGCCGTGTACATCCGCTGACTCAACCGGTCCTGCAGCTCTTTTCTCTTTCCGCCGAGGAAGAGGACGACGTCGTCGACCATCACGCGATAGGTCTCGCGTGTCGTCAGGCCGACGACGCACGGCCCGAGGCATTGATGCATGTCGTAGTAGAGACAGGGACGGGAGAGCGCGCTCTTGCCGTCGACGATCTCGAGATCGCAGCTTCGCAATTTGAATTGATCGGCGACGAGCTTCAGCAATCGACGCGCGGTGCCGGCGAAGAAGGGTCCGTAAAAAATATCGCCCTTCTTACGATCGAGACGACGCGTGAAGACGACGCGCGGGAAATCCTCGGAGAGCGTGACCTTGAGATACGGATACGTTTTGTCGTCGCGAAGGAGGATGTTGTAGCGCGGCTGGTGCGCCTTGATCAGATTGTTTTCGAGGAGGATCGCCTCGAGCTCGTTGTTCGTCGTGACGAAGTCGATGCCGTCGATCTCGTTCACGAGCGAGAACGTCTTCGGATCGCGCACACCTTTCCCGGCCAGGTACGAGTTGACCCGGTTCTTGAGATTGCGCGCTTTGCCGACGTAGATGACCTCGCCTTCGACGTTCTTGTGCATGTAGACGCCGGGCCGGTCGGGCAATTCTTGGATGCGCGCTTTGAGGCGGTTGACGCGCGAGTCGATTTCGGACATCGGAGGAGCTACAACAAGAGTCGCCGCAAAAACGCTCCCACGGCGTCGCGGAACTCATCGGTCCATTCGTGACCGCCGTCGAACACGCAGGTCGTCAGCTTGGTGGCGCCGCCAAGAAACTTCAAGTCTTTCTCGAACTTTTCCTCTGTGTACCGGTCGTCGCGTGTTCCGCGGGCCAGCAGCGTCGGAGGAAAGTGCACACCTTCTTGTGCAACATCGGGAGGGACGTCTCGGCCGAGCGCGATGATGCCGTGACATCGCCAGGCGAAATCGGCGGCGGCACGAAAAGCCATGGCCCCGCCTTGCGAAAAGCCGAGGAAGACCAGCTTTTCAGGGCGCGGGAGGTCGGCGACGACCCGGCGAACATAGTCGATGTTGTCGGCGATGGCCAGCTGGCGATCCTGGGTGGTCATCCAACTCGCGACGATCTCGCTGTAGTTCTTGATGTAGAACGGATGCAGCGCCTGAACGGCGGCGAGCGACCACGCTTCGTTGCCGGGGATTTTCTGCAGATCCTTCATGTGGAGTTCGGCAGTCTCGGCATAGCCGTGAAAGCCGACGAGAAGGTACGTCGGGTCGCGCGCTTCATAGAGGAAGCGGCCATGGGCTTCGGTGGAAACGTGACGAATCTCCATGAGTCAGCATGATGACTGGTCAATAAGTTGACCAGTCAGTGATGCGGCAATTCTAGGCGACAATGCACGCGCGTGCGCGTCACCATCGTCGTCCCCTGTTTCAACGAGGAGCATCGACTATCTGTCGACGCCTTTCGCGATTTCAAATCGGTCGATTTTCTTTTCGTCAACGATGGTAGCCGCGATGGCACGCTGCGGGTGCTCGAATCGCTGCGCGATTTCGAACCGTCGCGAATCTCCATTCTCAATCTCGAGAAAAACAACGGAAAGGCGGAAGCGGTGCGCCGCGGGATCCTGGCGGCGATGGAGCGCTCGACCGATCTCGTCGGGTTCTGGGACGCCGATCTGGCGACGCCGCTGACGGAGATCCCGCTGTTTCTCGAAGTCTTCGAAACGCGACCGGCCATCGACATGGTCTTCGCCGCCCGCGTCCGGCTCCTCGGCCGCGATATCAGCCGCCGGGCGTCGCGCCACTACTTCGGCCGAGTCGGCGCGACGCTCATCTCGTCGTCACTCGGCCTCGCCGTCTACGACACGCAGTGTGGCGCGAAGCTGTTCCGGACGAATGACGGCATGCGCGAGATCTTCGCCACGCCGTTTCTGTCGCGATGGATCTTTGATGTGGAGATCATCGCCCGCTACGTGCAGCAGCGCGGCCGCGACGCTGCGGCGAACGCGATCTATGAGCTGCCGATCCGCGTGTGGCACGACGTGAAGGGATCGAAGGTGACGTCGAGAGATTTTGTACGAGCGCTGCGCGATCTTTGGAAGATTCATCGCGCGTATCGAGTGTAGCGGCGGGCTTCAGCCCGCCGTCGGCGCGCTGAAGCGCGCCGCTACACGAAGATCCTCAGCTCCTTCAACTCTCTCAACCGATCCCGAATCTCCGCCGCCTTCTCGAAGTCGAGATTCTTCGCCGCATCCTTCATCTCTTTCGTCAGGCGGCTGATGGCCTTGTCGATGTCTTCGTCGGCGACCATGTCGAGCTTCGTCTTCGGCGCGCCGGGGATCTCGAAGTAATCGAGGTTCGCCATCTTGACGAGATCGGAGTCGATAGCCCGGATGACCGTCGCCGGCTCGATTCCGTGCTCTTCGTTGTACTTCCTCTGAATGTCGCGGCGGCGGTTGGTCTCGTCGATGGCGAACTGTAATGAGTCGGTGACTTTGTCGGCATAGAGGATGGCGATGCCGTTCACGTTGCGCGCGGCGCGACCGATCGTCTGGATCAACGACGTACCCGAGCGCAGGAAGCCTTCCTTGTCCGCGTCGAGCACGGCCACGCATGAACATTCCGGGATGTCGAGTCCTTCACGCAAGAGGTTGATGCCGACGAGCACATCGAACACGCCGGTACGGAAGTCGCGGAGGATAGCGATGCGCTCGAGCGTGTCGATATCCGAGTGGAGGTAGTTCACTTTGATTCCCAGCTCCATCAGATAGCGCGTCAGATCCTCGGACATCCGCTTGGTGAGCGTCGTGACCATGACGCGCTCGTTGCGCGTCATGCGATCCTTGATGACGCCGATGAGATCGTCGACCTGGCCGCGCACCGGTTTGATGAAGATCTCCGGATCGAGCAGGCCCGTCGGACGAATGACCTGCTCGACAAACAGACCTCCGGTTTTCTCGAGCTCGTACGGTCCCGGCGTCGCCGAAACGTAGATCACTTGCTTCAGTTTTCCCTCGAACTCGTCAAAGCTGAGCGGACGATTGTCAATCGCGCTCGGCAGGCGGAATCCGTACTCGACGAGCGTCTCCTTGCGCGAACGATCGCCGCCCCACATGCCGCGCACCTGGGGAATGGTCTGGTGCGATTCGTCGATGATCATCAGAAAGTCTTTGGGGAAGTAGTCGATCAGCGTTGGCGGTGGCTCGCCCTGGGCGCGGCCACTGAGATGGCGCGAGTAATTCTCGATGCCGTTGCAGAAGCCGAGCTCCGCGATCATCTCGAGGTCGAAGAGCGTCCGCTGCGATAGCCGCTGCGCTTCGAGAAGCCGATCGTTCGCGCGCAGAAACGCAACGCGCTCATCGAGCTCGACGCGGATGTTCTCCATCGCCTGAAGCAATCGCTGCCGCGGCGTAACGTAATGCGTTCGTGGATAGACCGCGAGGCGGTCGTACTCACGTCCCAAGGTACGCCCCGTGACCGGATCGATGCGCGTGATCTTATCGATCTCGTCGCCAAAGAACTCGATGCGCACCGCATCGTCTTCGTAAGCCGGCCACAGTTCGAGCACGTCACCGCGCACGCGGAAGTGACCGCGCGAAAGGTCGTACGGCGTGCGCTCGTACTGCATTTCCGTCAGCCGGCGCAGATACTGCGTCATCGGCTTCTCCTCTCCCCTTTCGAAGAAAAGAAGCATTCCGTAATAGAGCTCGGGTTCGCCGATGCCATAGATACAGGAGACCGAGGCGACGATGATGACGTCGCGGCGCTCGAACAATGCTTTCGTCGCCGAGAGCCGCAGCCTGTCGATCTCGTCGTTCTTTGTCATCTCTTTTTCGATGTAGAGATCCGTCTGCGGGATGTACGCCTCAGGTTGGTAGTAGTCATAGTAGGAGACGAAGTACTCGACGCGATTCTCGGGGAAGAAGTTCTTGAACTCCTGGTAGAGCTGCGCGGCGAGCGTCTTGTTGTGCGACAGAACGAGCGTCGGGCGATTCGCGGCCTCGAGGACCTTCGCGACGCTGAATGTCTTTCCTGAGCCGGTGACGCCGAGGAGGACCTGGTCGCGCGCGCCGGACTTCACCCCTTCGACGAGCTGCTGAATCGCCTGAGGCTGGTCGCCTTGCGGTTGGAACGTGGAGATGAGCTTGAAATCCATCGAACGTGACAGTCTATCGGATGAAACGGATCTATATTCCCGTAATGGAAGGGGAGCGCAGGAGGTCAACGATGCCCAAGTCGCTCGCTTGCAGAGATGTTGGAATGAACTGCGACTTCAAGACTCAGGGAAACACTGAGCAGGAAGTCATGCAGAAAGTTTCGGAGCACGCGAAAAAAGCTCACAACATGCAGACGATTCCACCGGATGTAGAGCGCCGCGCCCGTAGCGCGATCCGTGACGTCAAGTAGGGTTCTAGCCGCTCCTCTTCCCCTTCCCCTTTACCGTCGCGTCGTGCGCCGCCTTCATCAGCCGCTCCAGCTCTTCAGGTGTCACCTTCTTATCGGCGATCGCCGACTGCATCGCCCGCAGAAACGGCTGAATGTTCTGCGCCGAGATCGTGTCGCTCCGCAGGCCTTCGCGCATCTGCTTCACCTGTGCATCGAATTGCTGTTTCTGCGACGGCGTGATCTCGCGCGCGTACATCCCGCGCAACTCGCCGAGCGATGTTCCGAGGACGAAGTCCATGAAGCGAGCGAGGCGGGCACCGGTGAGGAGCGCTCCGCCGGCAAACAGCAGAACCAGAATCACCACCGAGGCCGAGCCGCATCCGATCGGCACCCACTTCGGGAAAATCGGACGAACCTCGGCCAGCGGCGCGCAGTAGTAATCCGAGGGAAAGTGGACAAGAAGCGGCGGGACGTCCGGCGGCGGAGTCGGAGCGATCGGCTCGTCGAAATTTCCGCTGGGCATCGAGCGGGATGAATGTATCATGGCACCGCTCAATCCGGTTTTGGGTGCAACACTTTAGGAAGGAAAGACGAAGGCGATGCCTCCGCTGTCGAAAGTGACGGTTCTGATTCTCGACGACAACCCTCTGGTGCTGAAGCTGGGACGTGCGCTTCTGGAGCGTGAGGGATGTACCGTGCTGACTGCGTCGAGCTGGATCGAGTTCAATCACGTGCTCGCCGGCAATACTCCGGACATCATCTTCCTCGACGTGAATCTGCCGAGCATCAAAGGCAACCGTTTGAGCGAAGTGCTGAAGTCGCAGTCGAACAAGAAGGACATTCCGATCGTCCTGATCTCGGATCTGCCCGAGAAATCGCTCGAGGAGATGTTCCCCAGCTCGGGCGCGAACGCGTGGATGCGCAAGCCGCTGACGCGCGACAAGATGGTCGACATGATCAATAAATACGTGTCGGCCTCGTAGGTGTAGCGGCGCGTTTTAACGCGCCGTCGGCGCGCTGAAGCGCGCCGCTACACTCCCGTCGTCGTTGTCGCGGGCGGGGGTGTGGGCTTGATCTCATCTTCACTCGGCGCAGGTGATTCCGCTCCCTCCCCCGATTGCGCCGTCGTGTCGTTCGTCGTCTCGGCCGGCTCGAACTCTTTCGGTTGATAGAACGGACGCTGCAGGTAGTACGGGAGTTTGCTCACCGCGACGGTCGCGCCGCTGCAATCCTTATCCGGCTCTTGTCCGGCGACGAACGCTTCCATCACGACGCGCGCACACGGCCCAGTGCCGCGTCGCCCCGTCTTGAGATCCATCGGAACGATGACCACACCCGGCGGCGCCTCGAAATCGGGCCGCGCTGTGCGGAGCTTGAGCGTATCCATCTGTTTGAAGACATCGATCCAAATGGGCAGCGCGATATCCGCGCCGGTTGCGCCACCGCCGAGCGATCGGCTCGGATCGTCATATCCAACCCACACGCCGACGCTGTACTCGGGCGAGAAGCCGATGAACCACGCGTCCGTGTAGCTGTTCGTCGTTCCTGTTTTTCCGGCCAGAGGATCGGGTAGCGAATGCGCCGCGTACGCCGTGCCGCGATCGATCGTTCCCTTGAGCATGTACGCGACTTCGAATGCGACCTGGGGCTGCGTCGCCTCCGACAGCTCGGACGGCGGCTCCTCGAGCACCCGATCCGTCTGATCCGTGATCCGCACAATCCGCCTCGGCTTCACATAGACGCCGTGATTGACGAAGACGTTGTAGCCGGCCGTCATCTCCAGCGGTGAGACGCCCGCGGCGCCGAGTGCGAGCGAAGGATATTTCGGGAGATCAGAGGTGATGCCGCAGCGGCGCGCGAAATCGGCGACGCGATCGGCGCCGATGATCATCAATGTCTTCACCGCCGGAATGTTGATCGACAGCTCCAGCGCGCGCTGGATCGTGACGATCCCGGAGTACTTGCCGTAGTAGTTTTTCGGCGCGTAGACAGTGTGGGCGTCGATCGGAATCTCGATGGGCGCATCGAACAGCGTGTCCGCCGGCGTCAATCCTTTCTCGAACGCAGCGCCGTAGACGAACGGCTTGAACGACGATCCGGTCTGACGTCGCGACTGCGTGGCCCGATTGAATTTCGAGACCTGGAAGTCATATCCGCCGACGAGCGCGCGGATGTCGCCGGTCTTCACGTCGAGGATCACGACCGCGCCTTGCACCTGCGGCATCTGATCGAGAATCCAGCGTTGCTCTTTCGTCTTCGCGTCTTCCGTCAGGCGGACCTGGACGAGATCGCCGCGCTTGAGAAATCCGAACATCGACTTGCGCTGCGTCCACGCGTACGCCGGCGGCAGTAGATCGAGCTCGTCCTTCCCTACCCTGACAAAGACATGCTGCGTCTCGACGCTGGTGACCACGGCCGGATAAAGCTTGTCGAGGACGTACGGCTCATTGCTCCACGTCGGATCCTTGTAGCTCGCGGGATCGACCCCTTCGGCGATGACGTTGCGCGCGGGCCTGCGGAACCCGCGCTGATGATCGATCCGGCGCAATCCGCGTTGCAGCGACGTCTCGGCGATCTGCTGCATGCGCAGATCGAGCGTCGAGAACACCTTCAGCCCGCTGCGATAGAGATTCTCGACGCCGAATTTGTCGCTCTTCTCGATGTACTGCCGGATGTCCTCGGCGAAATAAGCGCCGATCTTCGGCGACTCCTCTTTGTAGGCGCCGAGGACGATTGGCGTGCGCATCGCTTGATCGAACTGCGCACGGTTGATGTATTTGACTTCGAGCATCCGCCGCAGCACGTGATCGCGCCGCCGCTGCGCACCCACGGGATTCAGAATCGGACTATAGGCGCCGGGCCGATTGCTGATGCCGGCGATCATCGCCGCTTCCGGAAGCGTCAGATCCTTGGCGTGTTTGCCGAAGTAGAGACGCGATGCCGACTCGACGCCGTAAGCGCCATGTCCGAAGTAAACCTGATTCGCGTACAGCTCGAAGATCTGATCCTTCGTGAAATCCTTCTCGATCTGAACCGACAGCAGCGCCTCGTTCAGCTTGCGGCGCCAGCTCTTTTCCGGCGTCAGGAAGATGAGCTTGGCGAGCTGCTGGGTGAGCGTCGACGCCCCTTCAACCTTGCGGCCGGCGATGAGATCTTTCAGACCGGCGCGCAGAATGGCCTTCGGACTGATGCCGCCGTGCTTGTAGAAATCGGCGTCCTCTGTAGCGATAATGGCGTTCACGAGCGCCGGCGCCATCTCGCGCTTCGGAACGATGATGCGCCGCTGGATCGAGTATTCGGCGAACACGATCCCGCTGCGATCGAACACGCGGGTGATAATCGCGGGCGTGTAATCCTCGAGCGATTTCACGGTCGGGACGCGGACGGCGTGCGCAAAGACGAACCCGGCCGGGACGCCGAGAGCCAGGGCGACGAAGATCATGAGGAGGCGCGATTTGCGACGGGCTGCCACCGGCGGAATCGTTTCTTGTTCGGTCACGGCGTTAGTTTAGAATCAAACCATGTCGTCCGTCCCGGTCACCGCGCCGGCGCCTGAGTGGGCCCGTCTGGTCGGGGACTCGCTCAAGCAGAACGGTCCCTGGCACACGTACGCGAAGCTGATCGAGGCGCGAGATACGTACCCGAACGATCTGTCGCTGCGCGGATACGTCGAAATCGTGCGCAACACGATCGTCCGCGAATTCATCGAACATCCGAGGGGGATGCAGGCCGTGCCGAAACTGAGCGCGGAGTTCCTCACGAACTTCGATCGATTCAATCTCAGCGCTCAGGAAGGATTTCTCGTCTCTCTCATCGATGGGCGGATGGACATCTCCAAACTGATGATCCTCAGCCCGTTCGATCCCTTCACGACGCTGTTCAATTTAGCCAAGCTCCAGCACGAAAGGGCCATCACCATTCCTCAATGAGCACAGACGTCCGCTACAGCATCGCGCAATTCCTGAAGACGCCGATTGCGATCGTCAACGCGCAGGGCGGGCTCGAGTGGCGCAATCCGTCCTTCGAGAGCACTTTCGGGAGCGCCACGCCAACATGGTTGCAGGAGGCCGCGCGCGTCGTCGCCGGCGAGCGCGGCTGGCTGCAAGGTTTCTTCCTCGCCGGTGATGAGCAGCGTTCCATCGACGTGGACATCGCCGGCCGAACGTATCGCGTGGACAGAATCCGCAACGTCGATGAGTTCGCATCGCCGGCGGTGGCGCTCTGGTTCGAAGATGTCACCGAGCAGCGGCAGGCCGAGCAGGCCAAGTCCGATTTCACTGCGCAGATCGTCCACGATCTTCGCGGCCCGCTGTCGGGCATCCAGGGGACGCTCGAGTTCGTGCTCTCGCAGGAAGGCAACAAGATCGACTCGATGTACAGCGATCTCCTGACCGAGGCGCAGCGCGAGTCGGAGCGCATGATGAATCTCATCAACGAGATTCTCGACTTTTCGAAGATTCAGTCCGGCAAGTTCACGGTGGAGAAGGAGCCGGTGCGCGTGGCCGGCCTGCTCAAGCGCGCGATCCGCAGCCTGCAGTCGGTAGCGGCGCGCGATGAGATCTTCCTCGTCAGCGCACACGGGCGCGAGATCCCTCAGATCGTCGGCAGCGTCGAGAAACTGACGCAGGCCATCATCAATCTCATCTCGAACTCGCTGAAGTTCACGCCGAAGAAGGGTCTGATCTCCGTCGGCGCGCAGATCGTGCGCAACGGCGACTCGCCGGAAGCGGTGATCGTTACGGTGACCGACAGCGGCCTGGGCATCAAGGCCGGCGAAGTCGAAAAGCTGTTCGCCAAGTACAAACAGACCGGCACCAAGTCCTTCCGCGGTGGCGGCGGCACGGGCCTCGGCCTCTTCATCGTGAAGCAGATCGTCGAAGCGCACGGCGGCGAAGTGAGCGTGGCCTCGATCGAAGGCGTCGGCACGAGCATGGTGGTGAAGTTGCCGGTCAAGCGCGCGGCTTGACTTGGAGTGCGGCGGCTTGCCGCCGCTTTGGAAGGCGGTGGCGAGCCACCGCACTCCAAGGCTACGTCTGTAGGACAACGTCGATTCCCAGACGAATCTCCTTTTCGGTGACATCGGAGACCACCACGCACTCCCCCACCCGCCGCGGAAACACCATCACGCGCGACTTTCCGGTGTTCTTTTTGTCGTACGCCGTGGCGGCGAGGATGTCTTTGCGATTCAGCTTCGGCAGCGGCGAGGGCTCGTACGCGAGAATCGCCTGCTCGATCCGCGACGCTTCCTTCCTCTGCAGGAGACCGCGCTTCACGGCGATCGTATTCGCACCGATCATCCCCCACGCCACCGCTTCGCCGTGCGTGATGCCTTTGTAGTGCATCGCTGCTTCGATTCCGTGCGCGATCGTGTGACCGTAGTTGAGCAGACGCCGGAGATCGGCTTCCTTTTCATCCGCGGAGACGATGGCCGCCTTCACCTGAATCGCTTTCTTCACCATCGCGTCGATCGTCGCCGACTCGCGCGCCACGACCATCTTGCGCGACGACTCGAAGAGCTCGAACAGCGACGGATCGCCGATCACGCCGCCTTTCAGCGCCTCGAAGATCCCGCTGAGCAGCTCGCGATCGGAAAGCGTCGTCAGCACCGACGTGTCGCTGATGACCGCGCGCGGCGGAAAAAAGCTGCCGATGAGGTTCTTCCCCTTGGCGTGATTGACCGCGAGCTTTCCGCCGAGGGAACTGTCGACCTGCGCGAGCAGAGTGGTCGGGATGTGAACGAGGTCGATGCCCCGGAGAAAGATCGACGCCGCGAATCCGGCCGTGTCGCCGATCATCCCTCCGCCGACGACGACAGCCATGGAGTCGCGCTTCGCATCGCGCTCGAGCAGCCCGGTCACGATCTGCTCCGCCGTCGCCATCGTCTTGTGCGCTTCCCCTTCTCGCATCGTGATGACGTCCGCCGCCGGCTCGAACGAATGCGCGACCTTCGTTCCAAAGCGCGAGCGCAACGCATCGGATGTGATGACGAAGACGCGGCCGCGCGGCTCCAGGAGTGAGCCGGCTTTTGTCAGTAGCCCTCGCCCGACATAGACCGGATACGAGGCGCTTGCCTGGGTTATGGTGATGAAAGGATCCATCACTTCTTGATCGCGATGCCCAACTCGTCCAACTGCTTTTGATCGACGTGCGACGGCGCGTCGCTCAACAGATCCTGAGCACGCGCGGTCTTCGGGAAGGCGATGACGTCGCGCAGCGACTCGGCGCGGGCCATGAGCATCACCATGCGGTCGACGCCAAGGGCGATCCCGCCGTGCGGTGGCGCGCCATAGCGGAAGGCGTCGAGGAGAAAGCCGAAGCGCTCCTTGGCCTCTTCTTCGCCGATGCCGAGGGCCTTGAACATCCGCTTCTGCAGCTCCGGACGATTGATGCGGATGCTGCCGCCGCCGAGCTCCAGGCCGTTAAGCACGACATCGTAGGCGCGCGCCATCGTCGCGCCGGGATCGCTCTCCATCTTGTCGACGTCTTCGAGCGCCGGCGACGTGAAGGGATGATGCCGCGCGAAGTACCGCTGCGTCTCCTCGTCCCACTCGAAGAGCGGAAAGTTCGTGATCCAGAGAAACTTCCATGAATCGTCAGGAATCATTCCCTGGTCCTTGGCGACGCGCACGCGCAACGCGCCGAGAACATCCCAGACTTTCTCCTGTTTGCCGGCGACGATCAGCGCCAGATCATTCTCGTTGGCGCGCAGCGCACTGCGCAGGGAGTCGAACCCCGCATCGTCGAGAAACTTCTTGATCGACGAGCTGCGCTGCGCATCGAACTTCATCCAGATCAGACCCGCCGCGCCGAGCTTCTTCGCCTCTTCGGTCAGCTCATCGATGCGCTTGCGCGAGAGTGATGCGCCGCCCGGAACGACGATCGCGCGCACCGTCGCAGCGTTGCGAAACGGCTCGAATGCAATCGCCTGCGCCCGCGGAGTGATGTCGATCAGCTCCATCC
>DASYUK010000360.1:0-7931 GCA_036001325.1 Thermoanaerobaculia bacterium | reverse complement strand
CACGAAGCGCGACGATGTGGTCGCCGCGGCATCGACTCACGGATTTGCATTGGAGCGGGAAGAGGTCAAAGGGGAGTGGTGGGCGGGGATGTTCACCTCCGGCTGATCGGGTGCCGGTTTTCCCATGTCGAGCGCCCATCGATGCAGCCAAGAGATCCCACGTCCTCCGACATAGCTGTCGCCGCGGCGATAGGCGGGATCGCGCAGCGCTTCCTCGACGCTGACGAACTTGTATCCGCGCTTGCGGATCATCGCCGCGAGGCGGTCGAGTTGATCGGCGTTCAGCCGGTTGTCGTGCAGCAGCAGGATGTGGGGAAGCTCGTAGCCGAGGACATCGCGCGAGAACTTTTCGTAGAAAGCGAAGATCGAATCCATGTAGCGGATGTCGTAGGTCGTGGGTCGTGGGTCGGTACCGGGGGCTTCAGCGCAAAAGGCCCCCGGTACCTACGACCTACGACCTGATGCTCCGCCGCGCTTCTTCTCGATCGAGGTGCCGGTGTGCAGGAGTGGTAGCGGAACCAACGAAGTGTCTTGCCATGCGCGGTGAGGAGCGGGCGGAGACTGCTTTCGCCGTCGACGACGTCGCGCTGGTAATCATCGAGCGCGACGCGATTCAGATCGAGATGCGACGCGGTGTGGTTGCCGAGATCGAGAGCGTTGTCGAGCCAGAGGGAGAGAATGCGCTGGATCTCCGGCGATCGATCGCGACAGCGGCCGCCATTCACGAATCCGACGGCGGGGATTCGATTGCGACGCAGCGAGCCGACCAGATCCTGATTGAGAGCCGTGAGCGTGCTGAGGTTGCATCCGTCAGCTTCCATCTGACCGCCGGGGAGATCGTCCAAGGTGATGGCGACCCGGCGGCTGTACGTGGTGGCCGGTTTCTCAACCGGCCCGGCGGAGAGGCCGGTTGAGAAACCAGCCACCACACAAATCCAGATCATCACTGCCGCGCTGCGAGCGGAGTGTAGTTTCGGCGCTTCAAGCCCGTGTAGATCTGCCGCGGGCGCGAGATCTTCTGATCGGGATCTTCGAGCATCTCCTGCCACTGAGCAAGCCATCCGGACACGCGGGGGATCGCGAACATCACCGTGAACATCTCCATCGGAATGCGCATGGCCTGGTAGATGAGGCCCGAATAGAAATCGACGTTCGGATACAGCTTGCGCTTCACGAAGTAATCATCGTCGAGCGCGATGCGCTCCAGTTCGAGGGCGATGTCGAGCAGCGGGTTCTGCCCCGTCACTTGGAAGACTTCATTTGCGACATGCTTGATGATCTTCGCGCGCGGATCGTAGTTCTTGTACACGCGATGGCCGAAGCCCATCAGGCGCACGCCTTCGCCCGCCTTCACCTTGTTGATGTAGCTCGGCACGTTCTTGACCGATCCGATCTCGGTGAGCATGTGGATGACCGCTTCGTTCGCGCCGCCGTGCAGCGGTCCGTAAAGCGCGGCCGCCGCGGCGGCGACGGCGGAGTACGGATCGACGTGCGAGCTGCCCACGGAGCGCATCACGCTCGTCGAGCAGTTCTGTTCGTGATCGGCATGCAGGATAAAAAGTACATCGAGAGCGCGCTCGAGCCCCGGACTGGGCTCGTACTTATACTCGGTCATCCGGAACATCATGTTCAGGAAGTTGCCGGGGTAGGAGAGATCGTTATCGGGATACGCGTACGGCATCCCGATGAGATGTCGATAATTGAATGCCGCGATCGTGATCACCTTCGCGATCAGCCGCACGATCTGCTTCTTCCGGATCTCGATATCGAAAATGTTCTTCGCCTCCGGATAGAAGGTGCCGAGGGCCGCGACCGTGGACATGAAGCGGCCCATCGGATGGGCGTCATAGCGGAAGGCATCGAGCAGCATCTTGAGGTTCTCGTTGAGGATCGTGTGATGCGTGACCTCGAACGTCCAGTCCTCGAGCTGCTTCTCGTTAGGAAGCTCGCCATTGAGCAGGAGATACGCGACCTCGAGATAAGTGCTCTTCTCGGCGAGCTGCTCGATCGGATAGCCGCGATACTCGAGGATGCCCTTGTCGCCGTCGATGAAGGTGATGGCGCTGCGACACGCCGCTGTATTCATGAACGCGGGGTCGTAGGTCATGAGACCAAAATCGTCATTGCCGTCCTTGATCTTGCGCAGTTCGGTGGCCTTGATCGTCCCCTCGGTGATCGACACGTCGTAGGACTGACCCGTTCGATTGTCCTTGATCGTGAGCGTTTCGCTGGCCATCGGCGCGCGTAAATCTATCAGATGTCGCCATATCGCGCCGCGATGATCGACACGGCGCCAATGGCCGCGGTCTCGGCGCGCAAACGGCGGGGGCCGAGGCGCTGGACGATGCATCGGGAGCCGCGGGCGAGGGCGATCTCGCGCTCGCTCCATCCCCCTTCGGGTCCGATCAGCAGCGTGACCTCATCTGCGCGTTCGGGTGCGCGATCCGCCTCGGCGTCAGCGTCGAAGAAGAACTTGAGGCCAGCCTTGGTCACGACATCGTCGAACCGTGTCGGTTCCTCGATACGCGGCACGATCGAGCGTCCCGATTGTTTGACTGCCTCGAGCACGATCTTCGCCCAGCGCTCCGACTTTCCGCGATAGCGCTCCGCTCGCACCTCGATGCGATCGGTGACGAGCGGAATGATCGAAGCGACGCCGAGCTCAGTGGCCTTCTGCAGCACGAGCTCGAACTTGTCGACCTGGATGATCGCCGCGGCGAGCTCGATGCGCAGAGGCGACTCGCGCGATTCGACCTCGCGATCGATGTCGATGCGCAGCGCGTTGGGTCCCACTTCGACGACGCGCCCGTGCGCCGCGTGCCCTCGTCCGTCGAAGACTTCCACCTCCTCGCCTTCGCGAACGCGAACGACGCGCGCGGCGTGATGGAACTCCTCGCCGCCGATCTCGATCGAGGGCGCGATCGATTCCACGAAGAGGCGATGCTTCATCGCGCGCGCTCCTCCGCCACGATCTGCTCGCGCACGATCGGGATCAGCAGAAGCGCCGGCAATCCGAGAACGACGGTCAGCCAGAAGTACGACGCATAACCGATGTGCTGCGCGAGCCATCCGCTCGCGCTGGCCATGATCGTGCCGGTGAGTCCGTACGCGGCGGAGAGCAACGCATACTCCGTCGCCGCGCGATCGCGCTCGCAGATCGACATCAGAAATGCGAGAAACGCCGCCGTGCCGAGGCCGTATCCGATGTTCTCCACGATCGCCGCGGCGTAGATCGCCCATCGTCCGGCGCTGATCGTCGCCACGAGCGCGTAGCCGATGTTCGACAGCGATTGCGCAAGTCCGAGCCACAACAGGCCGCGATAGAGGCCGATGCGCGGAAGCAAGGCGCCGCCGATGATCGCGCCGGTGATGCTCACGATCACGCCGATGATGCTCGTGATCGTCCCGATCTCCGCCGGCGAGTAACCCTGATCGACCCAATAAGGCTTGATCATCGAAACGATCGCGAATTCGCCGAGGCGATAGGTGAAGGCGATGGCGAGGAGGACGCCGGCGCGCTCTCTTGTCAACCAGTGTTTGAGCGCGGCAACGAAGTTGGGTGTGGCGCCGCCGATCGCGGCGGCGCTCGCCGGCGAGATCGCCGGCGCCACACTGGGCAATCTCAGCGTGATCCCGAAGATCCCCGTCGCCACGACTGCAGCCGCGCCGAAGGCGGCCGGCCAGCCGGCGGCTTGTCCGACGACTGCGAGCACGCCGGGGGCGGTGAGCGCGATGCGATATGCGGTGACGCGAATCGAGTTGATCGGGCCGAGGAGCTTCGCCGGCGTCATGCGGATCGTGAAGGCGTCGACGGCGACGTCCTGCGTCGCCGACGCGAGCGCGAGCATCGCGACGAGCGCATAGAACAACATGCCGAGGGTCGTGACGGCGGCCATACCGGCAAGCGAGAGCGCGATGCCGAACACCGCCGCGGCGATCCATCGCTTGTACGTCCCGAGCTCGTCGACGAGCGGCGACCACAGAAATTTCAACGTCCAGGCGAAGCCGACGACATTGAGAAGACCGATCGATGTCAGGTCGACGTGCCGCACGCGCAGATAGAGCGGCACGAACTCTTTGACGATCCCGTACGGAAACCCCTCGGAGAAATAGAGGATCGCGGCGACGCTGCCAAGGAAGAGTGTGCTTCGCGAGCGCTCGTTCAAGCGGCTTGATCCTTGCTCAGCCATTGTGCGTTAGGAGGTTTGGGATGCGAAGAGCAACATTACTGGTCGCGATGATCCTGCTCGCCGGCTGCAGCTCGCTGGGCGACCTCGGCTCGATTCTCGGCAGTGGTTCGCCGACTCAGTCGTCGAACGTCAACGGCGTCGTGACCAACGTCGATACGAGCGCCCAGCGCATCGATCTGAATGTGACCTACGTGAACAACCTGCGCCCGTCGTCGTCGCAGTCGACCGGCTCGATCTACTACGACTCACGCACACGGGTCACCTATCAGGGGCGCAACTACAACGTCACGGACCTCGAGCGCGGTGACGAAATCTCGGTGACCGGTGCCAACAACAACGGTCGCTATATGGCCGACGTCATCACCGTGACGCGCAACGTGCGAGGTTAACGTGTCACGGCGACGTTGACCGGGAATCGCATCTGCCCGACCGGCGTGTCGAAGTACGCGTCTCCCGAAATCTGATAGTCCGCGCGTTGACCCTGAATGGCGTTGACGATCTGCTGATACAGATTCGGGATCTGCTGGTAGCCGACGCGCGCGCGGAGGTGGACGTCGTTCGCGCCGCGCGCGGGGATGTGGACGCGATCGCTCGAGACGCTGTCGATCAGACGGTTGCCATTCACCAGAACGCCGAAATCGAGGCGGGCCAGATTGAGTCCGACCGAGTTCGGATTGTCGATGCCGACCGTGAAGTCGAAATCGATCGACGAAGCGGTGAGCGGCAGCGCTACGTTAACGTGAGGCTGGACGTTCCGGATCGAGTACGTCGGATTGACGATGTTCAGCGCCCGCCCAACCGTGCCGCAACCGGCTAGCAACAGTGTCGCAACTAACAATGTGTGTTTCATAGCGGACACAGGTACGTGCAAAACAGATGCTGAGCACTTCGCGTGTGTTATGGTCTGCCGGTTGCAACGCCCCCGGACGAACTTTGCATCCGAGGTGAAATGAGTGGGGATAACCGCAATCGTCGCTGCGTACAACGAAGAGAAGACGATCGGTGATGTACTTCAAGCACTGACCAACAGCCCCCTGATCGACGAGATCATCGTCGTGAGCGACGGGTCGAATGACGAGACGGTGCGGGTCTCCCGCTCATTCGATGTGAAAACGATCGCGCTCCGCGAGAATCGCGGCAAGGGCTGCGCCATGCGTGTGGGCGTCGATCACGCCGCGCACGACATCCTCTTCTTTGCCGACGGCGACATGTTGAACATCACCGACCGGCACATCGAGGCGCTGGTGCTGCCGGTAGTGCGCGACGAGTGCGACATGAACATCGGCGTGCGGCATCGCGGACGGATCGCCGACTTCCTGCACCTGAAGATGCAGTGCGGCCCGGTGCTCTCCGGCATTCGCGTGATGAAACGTGAGGTGTTCGACAGGGTGCCGCCGCAATATCAGGAGCGTTTCAAGATCGAGGCGGCGCTCAATTGCTTCTGCTCGCGTGGCGGCTACCGCCAGCAGCACACGGTCATCTACGACCTCGGCCACGTGATCAAAGAATCGAAGCGCGGTCTCGCCGATGGCCTGCGCAGCCGATGGGAGATGTCGCGCGAGGTCTTTCTGCTGCTGTTCGATCTCTATGTCTTCGAGACCTGGAAGTGGGCGCCGCGGGGGGAACTTCCGGTCGCCGAGTGGGAATTGTTCGATGAATAGTCCTTAGTCGTTGGTCCTTAGTCCTTGATGACCAACGACTAACGACCAACGACCAACGACTACTGACCCGGGAACTGCCCGATATTGCGCTGCACGATCTTGTTGAACGATCCCTTTGGTGAATCGAAGCGCAGCGTGGCGCGAATCGTCAGCGGCTCGCGCGTCGGTGAGCCGCTGAAATCGCTCGTGAAGTAGACGCGCGCGTGCATCCTGGCCTGACCGGTCTGGCCGGGCGGGATCTCGTTATCGAAGGCGCGGTCCTCGCGCCGCAGGACGATCGTCGTGCCGGCGACCGATTCCAGCGTGACGTGCCTGAGGCGGATCGGATCGGACGCGCGGTTCGTGACCTGGATGCCGTACTCCGCGTCGATCGAGCTGACTCCTCGCGAGAAGTCGAGATTCGATGGACCGTAGAGCTGCACGATCTCGACATCGGGCGGCGTCACCGGATAGTTCGTCGCCGACGAACAGGCCGCGAGGAGAAGCAGGACGCAGACGGCGATTCGCTTCATCCCGCGGATTCTACGCCTCATGGCTCCGGCATTGCTTCTTCCGAGCTAATGCGCGTTCACGACGCGATCGACCGCATCTCGCCGGCGCTCGAGCCGGACCAGCCGGTCCTGATGTATCAGAACTGGCATCACCTTCTCTTTTTGCATTGGGAGATTCCGCCGGCCGAGCTGCAGGCGCTCCTGCCGCCGAAGCTGACCATCGATACGTTTGAAGGGAAGGCCTACATCGGCCTCGTCCCGTTCACGGTCACCGGCGCGCGGCCGGTGATGACCCCACCCATTCCGCTGATCTCGAACTTTCATGAAGTCAACGTGCGCACGTATGTCCATCGCGACGGTCGCGATCCGGGCGTGTGGTTCTTCAGCCTCGACGCCTCGAGCAGCGTTGCCGTCGCCGCGGCGCGCGCCGCGTACAAGCTCTCGTATTTTTATGCGCAGATCGATTTCACTTGCTCGGATGAGCCGCTGCCGAAGGTCGTCTTTCAGTCGCATCGCGACGATCGGCGCGGAGCGATGCCTGCGCATGCGCACGTCCGATATGTGCCGGCGGAAGGCTCCGTCAAGCCGGCCGCGGTCGGCACTCTCGAGCACTTCCTCCTCGAGCGTTACATCCTCTACGCCGCCGATGACGATCATCAGCTCTATCGCGCCAGCGTCCATCACCAGCCATATCCCGTGCAGCGTGCCGAGCTGTCGGAGCTCGACGAAACACTGGTGTGGGCGGCGGGCATTCGCCGATCAGAGGACGTCCCGCTGCGGCACTACGCCCGCGAAGTGAATGTCAAAGTCTATCCGCCGGAGAAGTGCTCGTAGTAGTTGGTAGTTAGTAGTTAGCCCGGATTATTCATGAGGCGTTCGTCGCGAGGCGGTCGAGACGAGCCTGGATGCGAGGAAGACGGCGATTTCGCGACGAAGGCATAGTTGACACTATGTCGAGGAGCGAAATCGTCGTTTGACGAAGCAGACAGCCTCGTATCGACCGCCGTAGCAGAAGGCTTCATGAATAATCCGGGTTAGTAGCTGGTGCCTTTTGGCTCTCGCGACGCAGCATCGCAAGAACGCAAAGGCACCAGCTACCAACTACCAACCACAATCCCGCCATAATCTTTCCGCAGCCATGCCCAAACGAGCACTTACACTGCTCGCAATATGAAGCGCGCATTCGTCTTTGCAATCCTGCTCATCGCGAATATTGCGAATGCCGCCGATACGCTCCGCGTCATCAGCGCGGGGCCGGTCGGCGAAGTTGCGCAGCTCGCCGAAGCGAACGAGATCCGCGTCGTCTTTTCCGAGCCGATGGTCGTCATCGGCAGGATTCCGGCGACCGTGATCGCTCCGTACTTTCACATCCAGCCGCCGGTGAGAGGGACGTTCCGCTGGTCGGGAACGACGACGCTGATCTTTACGCCCGAACCGCGGCTGCCATTTGCGACGAGCTTTGACGTCACGATCGATCAGACGGCGAAGTCGGTCGCGGGCAACACGCTCGATCGCCCGTATCAGTTTTCGTTCAGCACCCCCTCGGTCAAGCTGCTGAACACCAACTGGTATCGCAAGCCGAATCGCGC
>DASYUK010000359.1:0-3493 GCA_036001325.1 Thermoanaerobaculia bacterium | reverse complement strand
CCCGACGACGTCGAACGTCTCCGATCCATTCAGTCGAAGCGTCGCCGCGTTCGTCCCCTCTTCGAACTGCAGCGGCAACACCCCCATGCCGACAAGATTCGAGCGGTGGATGCGCTCGAAGCTCTGCGCGATGACCGCGCGGACACCGAGGAGTTTCGTTCCCTTCGCCGCCCAGTCGCGCGAGCTGCCGGTGCCGTACTCCTGTCCGGCGATGACGACTAAAGGAACGCGCTCCTGCTGATACTTCATCGCGGCGTCGTAAATCGACATCCGCTCGCCGTCGGGCTGATGGATCGTCACGCCGCCTTCAACGCCCGGCACCATCAGATTCTTGATGCGCACGTTCGCGAATGTTCCGCGCGTCATCACGCGATCGTTGCCGCGGCGCGATCCGTAGCTGTTGAAATCCTCGACTTTCACACCGTTCTCGACGAGATAGCGTCCGGCCGGTGAATTCGCCTTGATCGATCCGGCCGGGCTGATGTGATCGGTCGTCACCGAATCGCCGAAGATCGCCAGCGGCCGCGCACCCTTGATGTCGGTTGCTCTGGCAACATCCCGGAAAAACGGCGGCTCCTGGATGTACGTCGATTTCGGATCCCAGTTGTATAGCGTCCCGGCGGTCGACGGGATCTGGTTCCACAGTGGATTCTCTTCTGCGAAGTTCTTGTAGAGCCGGCGAAAATCTTCGGGATCGAGCGCCGACTGCATGGCCGCGCGCACTTCGCCCATCGACGGCCAGATGTCGCGAAGGTAAACATCTTGACCATTGCGCCCTTGGCCGAGAGGCTCGTGCAGCATGTCGATGTCGACGCGGCCGGCCAATGCGAAAGCGATGACCAGCGGCGGCGACATCAGGAAGTTCGCGCGGATCGATTGATGCACGCGCGCTTCGAAGTTCCGGTTGCCGCTGAGCACCGACGCCGCGACAATGTCGTGATCCGTGATCGCCTTTTCGATCGTCGGGTCGAGTGGCCCCGAATTGCCGATGCAAGTCGTGCAGCCGTATCCGACAGTGTAGAAGCCGAGCTGGTCCAGGTAGTTCTGCAGTCCACTCTTGCGGTAGTACTCCGTGACGACACGCGAGCCGGGCGCGAGCGACGTCTTCACGACCGGCGGCACGCGGAGCCCTTTCTCCACCGCCTTCTTCGCCAGGATGCCGGCGGCGAGCATCACCGATGGATTCGATGTGTTCGTACAGGAGGTGATCGCGGCGATGAGCACATCGCCGTGATGAATTTCGCCCACGGGATGCGGGAACTGTTCTTCGACCGCCGCGGCCGAAACGCGATCCGGCGTCGGACGGTTGTTGACCATCTCGTTCTCGGTGACTTCGCTCGTGTTCTTGACTCTCGACGCGAGCACATTGACCGGCACGTCCTGCCTGCCGCCTCCAGCGACGACCCGCGGCGTGGCCGCCTCGGTCTCCACGCGCGCTCTTCGCTCGATCTCGCTCCCTGGCTTCCCATAACCTGCCGGCGGGTCCGCTTGCAGCTCGTTGATGAACGACTGCTTCAGCTTTGTCAGCTCGATGCGATCCTGTGGCCGCTTCGGTCCGGCGACACTCGCCTTCACCGTGGCGAGCTCCAGCTCGAGCACCTTCGAATAGTCGACCTCACCCTTGCGCGGAATCCCGAATAGTCCTTGCGTCTGGTAGTAGCTGCGAATCGTCGCCACCTGCTCTTCGCTTCGTCCGGTGAGTCGCAGGTAGTGGCACGACTCCTCATCGATCGGGAAAAAGCCCATCGTCGCGCCGTACTCCGGCGCCATGTTCGCGATGGTGGCGCGATCGGCGAGCGAGAGCGACGACGCCCCTTCGCCGAAGTACTCGACGAACTTCCCGACGACTTTTGCCTTGCGCAACATCTCGGTGATCGTGAGCACGAGGTCGGTCGCGGTGACGCCTTCCTTGAGCGCTCCGGTGAGATGCACGCCGACGACATCCGGCGTCAAAAAATAAACCGGCTGACCGAGCATCCCCGCCTCGGCCTCGATTCCGCCGACGCCCCAGGCCACGATGCCGAGGCCGTTGATCATGGTCGTGTGCGAGTCGGTGCCGACGAGGGTGTCGGGATACCAGACGCCGTCGTTCTCCATCACGCCGCGCGCGAGATACTCGAGGTTGACCTGATGCACGATGCCGATGCCCGGCGGCACGACCTGAAAGCCGTTGAAGGCCTGCGTGCCCCACTTCAGAAACTGATAGCGCTGCCGGTTGCGCTTGAACTCGAAGTCCATGTTCATCTGCAGCGCATCGGGACGATTGGAGAAATCGACCTGCACGGAGTGATCGATGACGAGATCGACGGGCACGAGCGGCTCGATGATGCGAGCGTCCTTGCCGAGCCGCGACGCCGCACTGCGCATCGCGGCGAGGTCGACGAGCAGCGGCACGCCCGTGAAATCCTGCAACAGGATTCGCGCCACCATGAAGGGGATCTCTTCGGTGCGCTCGGCGTTCGGCTGCCAGGCCGCCAGCGTGCGAACATCGTCCTCACTGATCTTTTTCCCGTCGACGTTGCGCAGCACCGACTCCAGCACGATGCGCAAACTCACCGGCAACCTGGAAATCTTGCCGATGCCCGCTTTTTCGAGCTTCGGCAGCGAGTAGAATTGCCCCGATTTTCCGCTCCCTAGCTTGAAGGAATCGAGAGTGTTGAAAGTATTGTGCGGCACGGCAGGCGATGTTATCACCGCTCTAATCGTCTTCGCGGCGGTTGCGTCGGCGCAGCAGACTGCGAAAGTCTCGGACGCGGATAAAGCACTCGCCGACGCAGTCTCGCGCCCGGTTCTTTATCAACTCCGCGGTACAGACGATGTCCGTGTCCGCAAGAACGTCGTCTACAAACGCGAAGCGACCACGCACTTGATGGCCGACTTCTACATGCCGCGCGAGACGGGCAAAGCGCCGATCGTGATCTTCATTCACGGCGGAGTGCCTCCTGACATTCCGGTGAAGCCGAAAGACTGGGGCATCTACCAATCGTGGGGCCGCCTTGTCGCGGCATCGGGTTTCATCGGCATCACATTCAATCACCGCCTCGGATTTCCGGAGCCGCATCTTCGCGAGGCCGCGTCTGATCTCGACGCGATCATTCGCTATGTCCGCGCGAACGCGCCGCAGCTCCACGCCGATGGCGATCGAATCTGTCTCGCCGCGTTTTCAGCGGGCGGCCCGCTTCTCTCGCCGGCGCTCCGCGATCGGCCGCCGTACATCCGCTGCATCGTGTCGATGTACAACTTCCTCGACATCACGCGCACGCTCGAGCATCCGAAGTTCGAGACGCCTGATGTGCTGAAGGATTTTTCGCCGGTCACCCATCTGCGGCCGGACATTGCGCCGATGCTTGTGGTGCGCGCGGGGAAGGATCAGATTCCGAAGCTCAACGAGTCGATTGCGACTTTCGTTCAACGCGCCGTCGAAGTCAACGCGCCGATCACGTTGATGATCCATCCCACGGGGCCTCACGGATTCGACAATCAGACGGACGAT
>DASYUK010000358.1:0-16200 GCA_036001325.1 Thermoanaerobaculia bacterium | reverse complement strand
TTCGCGCCGCTTCGCCGCCGAGGGCGGCGGCGCTCCACTGAGCGTGTGGGAAGTCGACGGCCGATTGATTACGGACGGCGCATTGACGATCGAAGGCTACTACGTCACGACCGACGCTTTCTTTCAGATCAATCGACATCTGCTGCAGACGATGTTGCGGCTCGTCTCCGCTCACGCCGATCGAGTCGAACGACGCGATGTCGCGATCGACCTCTACTCCGGTGTGGGCTTCTTCACCGTCCCGCTGGCGGGTGCGTTCCGGCAGGTCATTGCCGTCGAAGGTTCGCGCGCATCGCATGAATGCGCAAAGCGCAACGTGCCCGCGAACGTGACGTTGATGAACACGCCGATCGAGGCGTACGAGATGCCTGAAGCGGACTTCATCTTTCTCGATCCGCCGCGCGCCGGCGTACGAAAGGAAGTTGTCCGCGCCGTCGGCGAAAAGGGGCGCGAGATCGTTTGTTATCTCTCCTGCGATCCGGTAACCTTCTCGCGCGACGCGAGCCGGCTGACCGCGTCGGGTTGGCGCCTCTCTACGCTCGACCTCCTCGATCTGTTTCCCAACACGCATCACGTGGAGACTCTGGCTTCCTTCGAGCGTGCGTAGGGACGCACCGGCCGCACTCCCCCTGATCGCCTTCGTCGCCGGCCTGCTCATGAACGGCGGAGCCGCGACCGCGCTCGCATTTGCGATCGTGAGCGCATTGATGTGGCGTTTGCATCGACACGCGTCGATCGCGATCGCCTTTCTTGCGCTGGGAATGCTCCTCGCGCTGCGCAGCCAGCCGCAGATCGCGACGTCCGATCGCTTCACGTCGATCGAAGTCCCGATCGAGAGCGATTGGAGCGCGCGCGATCACTTTTACGTTCTCCGCGCCTCGCATTTCCTCGCGAACGGAACGCCGGTCGACGCACCGATCGCGATCTACGCGCGCTTCGAGCCGCCGCGCATCGAGCGTCAAACCGTCGTGCATGCCGAGGGCTTCCTCCGCCGAACTGAAGATCGCTATTCGCTCGCCGTCAAGTCGCCGCGACTGATGATGTACAGCGGCCGCATCTCGTCGCTCGCGCCATCGACATGGAACCGCATCGCCGAGCAACGCCTGCGGCGATATGCCGACTCATACCCGACCGAGGTGGCGATGATCGAAGCGCTGGTCCTGGGCCGAGGCGAACGGCTCTCCGATGACGCAAAAGAAAACTTCCGCCGCGGCGGCACCTATCACCTTCTCGTCTTCTCCGGCCTGCAGATCGCGCTGGCGGCGGCAGTAATCGCCTTCGCGCTGCGCTGGGCCGGCGCGCCGCGTATCTCCGACTGGTCGCTCATCGCCTTCGCCGCACTCGCGCCGCCGTTCATCGGGCCGACCGCGTCGGTCTCGCGCGCGAGCGTCGGCATCGGTCTGTATGCCATCTCGCGCCTGATCCAGCGGCCGACATCATTCGAGAACCTCTGGTGCGTCGCGGCCCTCGCGCGCCTCATCATTGCGCCGCGCGACCTCACTGATCCGGCCTTTCATCTGACATACGCGGGCGCGGGCGCGCTGATCTTCATCGGAAAACCATTCCGGTCGCGATGGATCAGTTATGCGATCGCCGCGGAGCTCGTCATCACGCCGCTCACGCTCTTCCACTTCCATCAGTTCGCGCTGGGTGGCTCGGTGATGACGATCGTGCTCACCCCGATCATCTTCGTGATGCTCATCGTCGGCTCACTCTTCTGCGCGACGGAGATCACGCTCCTGCTGAAACTGATGGGCGCCCTGAATGCGGTGTGCTCATTCCTGAATGATCTCAGCGCGCCGCTCTCCGGATTCTTCGCCTCACCGCCGCAGATCGCGTTAGCGATCGGACTCGTCGCGGCACTCATCGCGATCGCGTCGTTACACGACAAGCGACGTGCCGTCGCGGCCGCCATCGCGCTCACGATTCCGACGGCGTTCGCGATCGCTCGTCACGTATCGCAACGGGCGACGCGATCGCCGCAGATCGCGTTCCTCGACGTCGGACAGGGCGATGCCATCCTTCTCCGTTCCGGATCGCACAACGTTCTCGTCGACGGCGGCGGCCGCGCCGACGACGCGCGCTTCGGCGAGAGTGTGTTGCTGCCGCTCCTGGTCGATCGCGGCGTGCGTCACATCGACGTCGTCGTACTGAGTCACGCGCATCCCGATCACTGCGGCGGGTTGCCGGCTGTCCTCGAACAACTTCATCCGCGCGAGCTCTGGATCAATCCGAGGAGGTTTCGAGGCAAGTGCGCGGAGGAGATGCTCGCGGCGGTGTCGGAGAGCCAGACGCCCGTACGACTCATCCGCGGGACCGCGACCGCTGACATCGGCGAGTTGCGCCTCGAAGCATTCGCGGCACAACACACTTTTCGTCGCGCCGCGGAGAACAATAGCTCGATCGTTGTTCGCGTCGAAGCTCGGCGCCGCACCTTTCTGCTCACCGGCGATATCGAACGGGAAGCGGAAGCCGACCTTGCGCCGCGCATTCGACCGGTCGACCTGTTGAAGGTCCCGCACCATGGGAGCCGCAGTTCGTCGACGCCGCCACTGCTCGATGCGGCACGGCCGCGCATCGCGGTCATCTCCTGCGGCGTTAGAAACTGGTTTGGGCATCCCCACCCGAGCGTCGTCAACACATTGACAGGGCGACACATCCGGCTGTGGCGAACGGACGAGGGCGGCACGATCGACGTCGTCGTCGATCACGCGATCTTTTGCCACCCGCAGTTTGACACTCCTCGATAGCGCGCTTACAGTTGAAGCGCGGCGATGTCATCGACCCTCCTGCGCCTCGGTTTGTATCTCATGATCGCCACGCTGATCCTCTATGTCCTCAGCTCGCGCTTCGAGAACACGAAACTGGGTGAGATGGTCACGGCGTCACTCCTACAGAATCTACTCATTCTGTCCGGACTATTGATCGTGGCCGGTTTGGGCGCGCGCATCTTTGCGAAGACCGCCGGCAAGAGCATGTCTAAGAACCGCTGCTCGATTTGCGGCACGCCGATTCCTCACGGCGCGATCTACTGCCGTCCGCATCTGCGCGGCATGCTCGAACGCGAAGACCGCAAGACGCACAACACGCGCATTCGGTGACTCTCGTCGTCATTGCCGGTCCGACGGGCAGCGGAAAGTCCGAGCTCGCCCTGCGTCTGGCGATCGTCTGCGGGGGCGAGATCGTCAACTACGACTCGATGCAGATCTATCGCGGCTTCAACGTCGGGACGGCCAAGCCGTCAGAAGCTGACCGCGAAGCCGTTCCGCATCATCTCTTCGACATCGTCGAAGCGAACGAAGAATTCAACGCTGCCGACTATGCGCGACGTGCGCGCGAAGTGTGCGAGGACATCGTCTCGCGCGGCCGCAAGCCGATTCTCGTAGGCGGAACGTTCTTCTATCTGCGCGCGCTGCTGGCGGGATTGCCGGCGATGCCTGGCCGTGACGAGCACATTCGTGCGCGACTGCGACAGATCGCCACAACGCCTCGCGGATCGGAGCGCCTGCACCGTTGGCTGACGCGTATCGATCGCGAGAGCGCGTCGCGGATTCCCCCACCCGATCGTCATCGCGTCGAACGCGCGCTGGAGGTCTGGATCACATCGGGACGGCCGATCTCATCGTGGGAACGGCCGGGCCGTGAAACCGGCAATGAGCTGCCATCGGTGAAAATCGGACTGCGACTCGATCGCGACAAACTCGCTGAACGTCTCGACGCGCGCATCGAACGGATGTACCGTAGCGGGCTCGTTGAGGAGACTCGTGCACTGTTGACGCGTTTCGCACCGACTGCACGGCCGTTCGGATCGATCGGCTATCGCGAAGCGGCGGCCGTCGTCGCCGGCGAGATCGATCTCGCATCGGCGATTGCGGAGACGAAACGCCGCACGCGCGCCTACGCCAAACGACAGATGACGTGGTTGCGGTCGGAGCGGAATGTGCACTGGGTCGATGCAAAGGAGAGAGAAGAGACATTGGCGGCCGCGCTGCGGCTGCTGTGAGTGAGGTCAGGAGTTGAACAGACGGACGACTCTCGCGCTCGTCGCCACGACGTTGCTGATGGCCTCGTGCGCCAATCTGAGAACCAAGCCGCCCACCGAGACGCCGAAAGGCGAGAACCGATTCCTGGTCGATCCTCGCATGGGCTATTCACAGAAGCCGTCACCGGCTGTCGAAAAACGGTTCGAGACGGCATGGCGTTCATTCATCGCTGGTGACTACGTCGATGCGCTGCGGCGCTTTGGCGACATTCGTTCGAAGAATCCGGAGTACCTCCCGGCCGAGCTGGGTGAAGCGGCAGTCGAGATCGCCCAGGGAAAATTCGATTCCGCGCTCGCGCTCGTCCAACGCGCGGAAGATCGCGCGCCCGACTACACGGCGGCGCGCATCTATGAAGCGGAGATCGCCGCGGCGCAGCACAGGACTCGGAGCGCATACGACATCTACCGCTCGCTGTCGCTGCGACCCGACGCGCCGCCGACTGTCGCCGAACGCGTGAACACTCTACAGAATCAACTCTTCGAAGAGCTGTTTGCCGCGGCGCAGACCGCTCCCGATGAAGAAGCCATCCGCCTGCTGCGCGAGGCGCTGACGATCAACGCCGGCGCATCGAACGCCCGCGTCCTTCTGGCGCACAAGCTCATCGCGCGAAAACAGTTCGAGGAGGCGCGGCAGGTGCTCGATCCGCTGCTGAGCTCCGCCGACTTCGACAAGACCGATGTTCAGGAGGCGCTCGCTGAGATCGAGGTCGGGCGCGGCCAGTACGAGCAGGCCATCGCACGTTATGAGCGCCTCTTCCGCCTCAATCGAGATGCGCGCTACGCGCATCGGCTCGAGCAGATCAAGCAGGAATTCAATGCGGCCAACATGCCGCCGCAGGTTCAGCGGGCGATCGAAAGCGAAGCGATCGATCGATCCGATTTCGCCGTTCTCCTCTATTGGAAAGTCACCTCGGTCCGCTTCGCGCAGAACCTCGGCATACCGCCGATCGCGATCGACATCGAAGGCGTTCCCGGGCGCGAAGAGATGATCCGAGCGATTGCGATCGGTCTTTACGACGTCGATCCGGTGACGCGACGCGTCTCGCCGCTGCGCCCGATCAACACCGCGACGCTGACGCGCCTGGCGGCGCGAGTCCTTCTGGTTCGCGGAGCGAGCTGCGCGCGTGCGGTGCCTTATGAGCGCGACGAAAGCGCACGAGCGGAGAAGGTTCTCGCCGCGTGCGGCGTCAGCGATCCTTCCGGCGGCGTCGCGCCCGACGCGCCGGTGGGTGGGCGGGCGGCGGCGGCGCTGCTCGATCAGATCGAGAGGATCCTGGGGCGCTAGAGCCTTCTCCCCGCGGGAGAAGGTGCCGCGCAGCGGCGGATGAGGGGCGCGGATCTCGCGAGAAACTTGCCCCTCACCCGGCGCTTCGCGCCACCCTCTCCCGTTGGGAGAGGGCTCTCAGCGAAAGAGCGTCAATCGCGGCAGCGAGAACTTCTCCCGCACGGCTCGCCGCAAGTTCGCCTCGTGCGTTCTCTGTCGCGTCTTCTCATCGATCGATGCGTCGGCGATGATCGTCGGAAGCTCGATCGGCTCCAAATCGAGGATACGCGTAATCAGATCGTGCTCAATATCGATCAGGCGCTCCTCGATCCGTGGAACGCTCTTTTCCCGCACGAGTGCGCGGATCTCAGCCACGGTTGCCGCGACGACATCGCGCGGCGCGCTCGATTGCTCCACATCGGCCGCGAGCGCTTCGAGCAGCTCGCCGACGTTCTCCTCCGGCGCTGCATCGCCGCTTCCGGCATAGAGATCCTTGCGGTCCTGCCAGATCTCTTTCACAGCGTGACGGCAGTACGAGAGGCTCGAGATCACTTTCCGGCGGCCGCTCGTCTCGTTGTTCGCGAAGACGGTATCAATCGCCTCGATGACGATCGCCAGCGGAACCCCCTCCTCGAACCACTTCTTCATCAGCGCCCAATCTTTGGCCGACAGGATGAACGGCGTGCCGCGGCGCATCGCAAAATGCGCCTCGATCTCCAGGAAGTAATCGCCGGCGACGACAGTGGCGGTCACGCGATTACCGTACACTAAAATGTGGATATCGGTCCCATGAGCACAATCGTCTCTCCCCCGAAAGCCGAAGTCACTGTTTTCTCGCCGCTGTTCTCCTCGCCGCACCGGCAACCGCTGCGCGGCGAGAGCATCTCGATCGGCCGCGCTTCGGAATGCTCGATCCCGATCCGCGACCGCTACCTCTCGCGCAAGCATGCCGAGATTGTCGCCGTCGGCGGCAACTGGGTGCTCAAGGACTGCGGCAGCGCGAACGGCACGTATCTCAACGGCGCCCGCGTGCAGAAGGACACGCTGCTCAGTTCCGGCGATCGCATCCGGCTCGGCGACACCGAAATCCTCTTCATGACCTCCGAGCAGACGACGGATCGATATCTCTCCATCGCCGACACGGCGGTGCAGCCGAGTATCGAGATCCCCGTTCAGGAGATCGACGTCACCGCGCACGAGCCGGTCGACGTTCCGCGACTGCAGACATTGAACGCGCTGGCTCGCGAGCTCATTGAAGACCGGCCTCTGTACGAGCTCTTCGGCTTCATCGTCGAGCGCGTCATGGAGCATCTCAAGCCCTCGCGCGCGGCGATTGCGCTGCTGGCTCCCGACAGCGAATCGTTCTCGCAGGTCGAGGTTCGGCGTCGCGACGAGAGCGACATTTCCGAGCTCACGATCAGCCATACGCTTCTGAAAACGATGGTCCAGCAGAAGAAGGCGCTGGCATTTGTCGACGTGGCGAGCGACGAGAAGCTCAGCATGTCGAAGTCGATCGCCATGCAGGGCATCCGCTCGATTCTCTGCGCGCCGCTGATCATCGGCGACGCCGTAAGCGGCGTCTTGTACGTCGATTATCTCGTCACGCAGAAGTCGATCTCGACCGACGACGTTCGCCTCGTCGCCCAGATCGCAAGGTTCGCCGCCATCAAGCTGGAGACGACGCTGCTGCGCGAAGAGGCGATCGAGAAGCGGATCATGGATGAGGAGCTGCGCACGGCGTCGAACATTCAGCGCCGCCTGCTGCCCGAAGCGCCGCGCAACGTCCGCGGCTACTCATTCGTCGGCACGAATCAACCTTCGCGCACCGTGAGCGGCGATTACTACGACTTCATCATCCGTCCCGACGGCCGCATCTACTTCGTCATCGCCGACGTCAGCGGCAAAGGGGTTCCGGCCGGACTGATGATGGCCGGGCTGCAGATCGCATTTCGCATCTTCGCCAAGGACGATCCCGATCCGGCGCGGTTCGTGACGGAGCTCAACACTGCGCTGCATGAGACGCTGCCGCGATCGAAATTCGTCACCCTCTTCCTCGGACGCCTCGATACAAACAGCGGCAAGGTTGAATTCGTCAACGCCGGTCACACGCCACCGCTATGGATCCGCCGCACCGGCGTCGAAGAAGTCGTGGCCGGCGACATCCTTCTCGGTGTCATCACTCTTGCTTCGTACAACACGAGATCGCTGCAGTTGGAGCCGGGCGACTCGCTCGCGCTCTTCACCGACGGAGTGACCGAGGCGGAGAACAGCAGCGGGGTGGAGTTGGGGGCTCGTTCGCTCGCGGCGGCGCTTCGTGGAACGCATGGCCGTAGCGCAGACGACGTAGCGGATGCGATCAGCGAGGCGGTGGTGACGCACGCCGGCGACGCGGAAGCGCTCGACGACGACGTGACGGTCGTCATCGTGACGCGCGACGTGCTACCGCAGGCCTAGCTTCTTCAGCCACGATTCGATCGCAGCCGTCGCACGCGCGTTCCGGAAGTTGTACCAGGCGCGTTCGGCCGTGCGATCGCTGGCCAGCACGCTCCGAAAGGTTGCGCTGGCGACACTCTTCATCAGAAGCTCGCGCGTCCGCGACGGCTCGAGCGTCTCGATGAACGCGCGGCGCTCGTCGTTTTCTGAACTTCGAACCGGGACGCGCTTGTAGCGGCTCGCGTCGAGCGTCGCTTGATCTCTGCGCTCCACGACCTCGCCGGTCTCCACATCGAGGTAATACGCGATCAGACCGGAGCCATCGAGATACGCGGCCTGCAGACCATCGAGGTCGATCGTCTTCAGTGGAGCACCGCCGCCCCCGGCGGTGACCGTCGCCGAGGGCGGCGGCGCCACACTGATCTGTCCCCAGCTCGTGTTCCGTTGAAGAAACTCTTTCTCCTTCTCTTCGCGGCGACGACTCCATCCACGCAGCACGAGACGGATCTTCTGCATCAGCGAGACGGCCACGAGCGCAATGATATCGTTCGCCTCCATGAGCCAGGAGCGGCTCGAGGCGAGTCTCGACATCGATCGTCGCTCGTCGCTCGAGATCGTCCGTATCATCCAGGAGCAGGACGCCAAAGTCGCGGCGGCCGTGGCGGCCGAGGCGGAAAGAATCGCGCATGCGGTGGATCAGATCGTCGACCGGATGTCGCACGGCGGCCGGATGTTCTATGTCGGCGCTGGGACGAGCGGCCGCATCGCCATGCTCGACGCGTCCGAGCTGCCGCCGACGTACGGCATCGATCCTTCGCTCGTGCGCGTGATCATGGCCGGCGGCGAGCGCGCCTACTTCTCCGCCGCGGAGGGGGCCGAAGACGACGAGGATGCGGCGATCGAAGCGGTGAATCGCGAGGTGCGCGCGGACGACGCCGTCATCGGCATCGCCGCCTCGGGAACGACGCCGTTCACGCTCGCCGCGGTGCGTCGCGCCAACATGCTCGGCGCGCTCACCGTCGGCGTCACGTCCGTCGCCAATTCGCCTCTGGCCAACGACGTCGACATCGCCATCGCGCCGCAGACCGGACCGGAAGTGATCATGGGGTCATCGCGGATGAAGAGCGGCACCGCTCAGAAGATGGTGCTGAATACGATCTCGACGGCGGTCATGATCCGGCTGGGCCGCGTCTACTCGAACCTGATGATCGACATGCCGGCCACGAACGAGAAGCTGCGCAATCGTGCCGTGAGGATGGTCGAGTTGGCCGCCGGAGTGACGCGGCCGATGGCGGTGCAGGCTTTGCGGGACGCGAACGGCAATATACGACTGGCCACCGTCATGGCGAAGAAAAGAGTCGGCGCGACCGAAGCGACGCGAATGCTCGAGCAGCACGCTCTCCGTGAGGTGCTCGAGCAGTGAACCGCGTCGAGCGGCTCATCGGGGTCTCGAAGAAGAAACAGCGCGTCATCGTCGGGCTGATGTCAGGAACGTCCGTCGATGCCATCGATGCCGTCATCGTGCGCATCACCGGACACGCGCCCGGCGCAAAAATCGAGAAGATCCGCTTCGGCAGCTATCCATATCCCGAAGAGATCCGCACACGCATCAACACGCTCTTCGACAGGGAGAAGGCGCGCATCGACGAGATCTGTCATCTCGATTTCGTCCTCGGCGAACTGTTCGCGGCCGCGGCGAATCGCGTGATCGCCGAAGCGGCAATGAAGAGCGACGACATCGATCTCATCGCCGCCGCGGGGCAGACGATCTGGCATCGGCCGCGGCCGACGAGCGAAGAATCGACAGCGAGTGTGTCGTGGATCGGCACGACGATCGCCACCCGCTCGACGCTGGCGATCGGGCAGGCCGCCGTGATCGCCGAGCGCACCGGCATCCTGACCATCGGTGATCTTCGCGTGCGTGACGTCGCTGCCGGCGGCCATGGCGCGCCGCTCGTCGCCTACTTCGACTGGGCGCAACTGCGGGACGCGAAGAGAGCGCGCGCGATGCAGAACATCGGCGGGATCGCGAATGTGACTTACGTTCGTCCCGGCGCGAAGCTCGACGATGTCCTCGCATTCGACACGGGGCCGGGCAACATGATCATCGACGCGCTGGTCTACATTCTGAGCGACGGAACGGAGACGTTCGACCGCGACGGCGCGCGCGCCAGCCGCGGCAGCGTGAACGCTCAGATTCTCGAGTGGTGCATGTCCGATCCATACTTTCAACTGAAGCCGCCGAAGACCACTGGTCGCGAGCGGTTCGGACGGCAATTCGCGCGACGCCTTGTGGATCGCTTCGCCGGAAGACCATTCGACGATCTCATCGCGACGGCCACGGCATTCACCGCCGAGAGCATCGCTCACGCCTGTCACACGTTCATCGAGGGCAAAATTGACGAGATGATCGTGGCCGGAGGGGGCGCGAAGAATCCGGCGATGCTGCGCATGTTGCGCGAGCGCATGCCGGAGTGCGAGATCAAGGTGTACGAGCATCTGCAGGAGAAGGAAGCGATGGCCATGGCCCTCATCGCCAACGACTCGATCGGCGGTCTGCCGGCGAATGTGCCGGCGGCGACGGGAGGTCAGGCGACAATTCTCGGCAAGATCTGTCTATGAACGGCGAGCGACGCATTCACGGCCGCGCTTTCGTCGACGGCGCCATCAAGGACGACATCCTCGTCTCGATGCGCGGAGAGACGATCGTCGACGTGATGCAGATCGCCGCCCCTCCCACCGCGACCGATCGCGTGCGCGGATTGATCGTGCCGGGATTCGTCGACATGCATGTGCACGGCGGCGACGGCGCCGACTTCACCGACGGCGATACCGACGCCAACGAGCGGATCGTCAATTTCCACGCGAAGCACGGCACGACGGCGTTGGCGGCGACGACGCTCTCCGCGTCGCGCGCCGACCTCGAGAAGGCGGTCAAGGCGATCGCCGAGACGGCGACGAACGCCGCCACCGGCGCCCAGATCTGCGGGATTCATCTCGAAGGGCCGTACATCAATCCACAAAACGCGGGGGCGCAGGACACCGCATCGATCCGTCCGCCCGACATTCAGGAGCTCACGACGCTGATGTCGGAGGCGCCGCGCCTGCGGTTCATGATGACGCTGGCGCCCGAGGTCGAGGGTGCGCGGGCGCTCATGGAGCATTTTCGAGGCCGCGTGCTGTTCGCGATCGGACACACCGGAGCGATGTTCGCCGATGCGGTCGCCGCGCTGGAGTGGGGCGCGTCGCACTTCACGCATCTCTTCAACGCGATGACCGGGATGCATCATCGCGAGCCGGGCGTCGTCGGCGCGGCGCTCGAATCGGTCAACGCCACGGCGGAGCTGATCGCCGACGGCGTCCACGTGCACCCGGCGGTGCTGCGCATCGCGTGCACCGCCATGCCCAATCGCATCGCCCTGGTCACCGACGCGATCCGCGCGACCGGCATGGCTGAAGGAAAGTACAAGCTCTACGACTATGACGTGACTGTTGCCGACGGCGCGGCGCGCCTCGCCAACGGCACGCTCGCCGGCAGCGTTCTCACGATGGCCGGCGCGGTGCAGAACATGGTCGAGCTGGCGGGCATCCCCATCGAGAAAGTGGTTCCCATGGCCACCGAGATTCCAGCGCGGATCCTCGGCGTTGCTGATCGCAAGGGGAAGCTGGAGAACGGATACGACGCGGATGTCGTGATCTTGAGCGAGAAGTTCGAGGTTGAACGCGTTTTCGCCGGAGGCGAGGAAGGATGAAGGATGAAGGATGAAGGGGTGGGCGGGATTCATCCTTCATCCTTCATCCTTCATCCTTTTTTTCGATGATCTGGGAGCACCTCGACAATTACGACTCGCTCTCGGCGCGCGCGGCGAAGATTTTTCTCGACGCCATCCGCGATGATCCCCGTATCGTCCTCGGCCTGCCCACGGGGAGAACTCCCACCGGCATGTACCAGCGCGTGGCCAGCGAATGCGCGCGCGAATATCACTGCTTCCGCGAAGTGACGACGTTCAATCTCGATGAATACGTCGGCATCACCCGCGATCATCCCGCGAGCTACTTCACCTACATGAAGCACAATCTGTTCGATCATGTCGATATCGATCCGGCGCGGGCGAATATCCCCGACGGCGCCGCGCGCGACCCGCACATGGAGTGCGTGCGCTATGAAGAGAAGATCGGCCTCGCCAGTGGTCTCGGCCTGACCTTCCTCGGCCTCGGACGCAACGGTCACATCGCGTTCAACGAGCCGGGGACGCCGTTCGGCTCACGCACGCGGGTCGTCGAGCTCTCCGAGTCGACGCGCAAGGCGAACGCTCCGCATTTCCCAGACGGCAACGTTCCGACGCATGCGATCACGATGGGTATCGGCACGATCCTCGATTCGAAGCGCATCGTGCTGCTCGCCACCGGAAGCGGGAAGCAGGAAGCGATCGAGCGGTTGCGCGCACGCGAGATTGACATCACGTTTCCTGCGTCTGCGCTCTGGACGCACTCGGATGTGCATGTGCTCGTGGCCTGACTTCTGCTATGTCGCCGAAGCGGCGCGTGGCGCTCGGCTGCCTGTCGATCGTGGCCGCGTTCATTCTCTACCGGTTCATCTACATCTATCGATGGCGCGCCGGCGATTGTGCGACCGGACCGCAGCCGCGCAAGACCGCAGTCGCTTATCCGCCGCATTTGCTGGTCATGACGTACAACATCGAAGGTGACATCGAACTGTTCAAAGGGCCGAATCACATCGAGGAGATCGCGAAGGTCATCAACGAGGTGAAGCCCGACATCGTCGGACTGAACGAGGTTCATCGCCACACGTGGCAGTCGCGATTTCACGATCAGGTTGGCGAGCTGCAGCGCATGACCCACATGAACGGCGCATTCGGGCGGAGCTACTCCGAGCTCGGTGGCGCATTCGGCAACGCCGTGCTGACGCGCGGCGCCATCGTCTCCGCCGACGTGCACAATCTGCCTGCGGCCGGCGAGCCGCGCTCGCTATTCGCGACGACGATCCGCATCGATCAGGCGACGATCAACTTCTACGTAGGCCACGTCGCGGCCTGGGGTCCGATCAACAGCCCGATCCGTTCCAGGCAACTCGAGTGTCTCGCCAGTCACGTTCGAGTGAGCAAGTATCCGCACATCCTCGCCGGCGATTTCAACGCGCCGCCTTCGGCGAACGAGATCGCATCGTTCAGAAATCTCAATACGACGCTTCAGATCTGCGGCCCCGATCTCGGCGCGACGCAGAAGATCATGAATCAACGCCTCGACTACATCTTCGCCGACCTGGGATGGCAGGTGCGCGCCGCGCGCGTCCTCGACGGCGGGCCATCCGATCATCGTCCCGTCATTGCGGAGCTCTTCCATGAAGCTGCGTCGCACTGATCATCCGCACATCTGGCATCACCGCGGCACGACGTACGTCAAGCTGCCGGTCGTCGCATTCGCCGGATTGATGCTGACCGTCGTCGGGATGACGCTGACACTATGGTCGGTGAAGCGAAAGCCGGAAACGTATCTCCAGGTGAAGAATCGTGGCGATCTGCACACGCTCATCCCGTCGATCGTCGGCGTGACGGAGGGTGATCTCAATCAGGGAAACAAGGTGGAAGTGCTGCAGAACGGCGACGGCTTCTTTCCGCTGCTGCTCCGCGACATCGCTACGGCGCGCGAGACGGTGCACATCGAGTCGTACATCTGGTGGGACGGCGTGATGCCGCATCGCATCGCCGAGCTATTGGCGCAGAAAGCGCGACAAGGGGTCGAGGTGCGGCTCCTCGTCGACGCTTCCGGCGGGCACAAGATGGGCCGGGACACGGAAAAATTCATGAGCGACGCCGGCGTCGTCGTGAAACGTTTTCATCGTCTCCGTTTCAAGAATCTCGGCCGATTGAACAATCGCGATCATCGCAGGGAGGTGATCATCGATGGTCGTATCGGCTACATCGGCGGCTACGGCATCGCCGACGAATGGACCGGGCACGCGCAGGACAAGAATCACTGGCGCGACACCGGCCTGCGGGTCGAGGGGCCGATCGTCAATCGCCTGCAGGGAGCGTTCTGCGAGAACTGGATCGAGGCCAGCGGGGAAGTGCCGGCGGGAGAGAAGTACTTTCCGAAGCTTGCGCCGGCGGGAACGACCGCCGCGCATCTCGCCTACGCGTCGCCGAGCGGCATGGTGTCGTCGGTACAACTGCTCTATCACCTGGCGATCAAAGCGGCGCATCGCGAAATCATCATCGAGAATCCGTATCTCCTTCCCGATCAGGATGCGATCGAGGCGCTCTATGATGCTGTGCGCCGCGGAGTCTCCGTCAAGATTCTCGTGCCGGCGACGTCGTCGACCGACAGTCCGATCGTGCAGCACGCCAGCCATCATCACTTCGGCACGATGCTCAAGCGTGGTGTGCGGATCTTCGAGTATCAGCCGACGCTCGCGCATCAGAAGCTGATCATCGTCGACGGCGAGTGGGCGTGCGTCGGTACCGCGAACTTCGACCAGCGTTCATTCCAGCTCAACGACGAGATCACGATGGGTGTCGTCGATCGCAACATCGCCGGTCAACTGATCGCGGCCTTCCACGCCGACCTCCGCCAGGCCCGCGAGCGTCACTTCGACGAGTGGCGGAAACGCCCCCTTTGGCACAAGCTGATCGACGGGCTAGCATATGTCGCTCATGGACAGTTGTAGTGGAGGACAGGCGCCCTCGCCTGTCCACGCATGGTGAGCCTCCTCGTCGAGGGCCGCTGGTCCGTCCGAGCCCTCGGCGAAGACGACGTTCGCAACGCGATCGCGTTTCTGCAGCGCGATCCGATGATCAATGTCTACCTCATCTCGCGCCTTCTCGAGGAGCGCACCGCCGCGGCCACGCAGATCTACGCCGTGCGGCACAACCGTCAGATCGTTCTTCTGGCTTCGCTCGCGACGAACATCGTGTTGGCTGCCGACCCTGCGGAGAACCGTGACGTCATCGACTCCGCGATTGCGATGGTCGCCGAGCGAATCGTCGCCCGCATGCTCCCCGTGCGAGCGATCATTTCCCCCGCCTATCTCGTCGAGAAACTGTGGGGCCGGCTGCGGACGAGGATCGACCCGCCGACCGTCGTCCGTATGAATCAGCCGGTCTATGCGATCCGCCGGCGCTTCGACTTCCCCGATCTCACCCACTCGCGTTACGCGATCGTGGACGATCTCGACCAGCTCGTCCCGGCATGCGCCGCGATGCACAAAGAAGAGGTCGGCATCGATCCGATGGAGCGCGATACCGCCGGTTATCGTGAACGCATCCGGGAGCTGATCGATCGCCGGCGCGCCATCGTTCATATCGAGAAAGGCATCATCGCCGCGAAATGCGAGTTCTCCGCGGTCAGCGACGAGGCGGTCCAGCTCATGGGCGTCTGGACCCATCCGCAGTTCCGGCGGCGTGGCCTGGCCCGGGCGATGCTGTGCGAAGTCTGTGGACACCTGTTCCGGAAGGGGAAGAATGTGACGCTGTTCGTCAACGACTTCAACCTGCCGGCGGTCGCTCTCTATGAGTCGATGGGATTTCAGCGGATCGGGATGAATCGCGCTTTAATCTGGTGAGCGGCGGCCCGAACATTGCAGCATTCAGCCCCTGCCCGCAGGCTCTCGGAGGTAGGAATGCCCGAAACAGGCACGGTGAAATGGTTCAACAACGATAAGGGGTACGGATTCATTAAACGCGAAACCGGTGAGGATGTATTCGTTCACCACACGGCGATCGTCAATCAGAGCGGTTACCGGACCTTGAACGAAGGTGAACGCGTCGAATTCGATGTGAAGCAGGGGCCGAAAGGCCTCCAGGCTGAGAACGTGCGCCGGCTCGAGCAGCAGGCGGCATCGTAGCGGCTACTCTTCGCTGTAACGCATCAGCGAGACGCCCAACGTCGCGCCGATCGCAAGTGCAGGCAACGCCTGCGCATATCCCTCGAGCGCCAGCAACACTGCTGAGAGTGTACCGGCGACGAGGATGAGCGCTCTCAAAACGAGATCTTTCTTCATGTGATGATGATGCTTGGACGGGCGACCTAGAGTTATTGTAGCAGAGCCCGCCGCTACATCCTCGCCGGAATCGAGATCCCCAGCAGATCCAACGCCCCCACCATCGTCCGCCGGAAGATCTCCGCACAGACGGCGCGGCGCTGGCGCTCAGCGTCGTCCTTCTCGTTGAGGATCGGAAAGCGGTGATAGAAGGAGTTGAACTTCTGCGCCAGCGCGAGCAGATCGTGCGTGATCACCGAGAGCTCGAGCGAGTCGACCGCGCGGCGGATCGACGCCGGGAGATCTGCGGAGAGGCGGACGAGCTCCCACATCTCGTCGGTCAAACCCTCGTTCAACGTAAGCCGGTCGAGCGCGCGATCGTCGATCAGCGGATCGACACCGCGCTCCTGCATCTTCCGAAAGATGTTCTGCACGCGCACGGTCGAGTACTGAAGGTAAGGG
>DASYUK010000357.1:0-3613 GCA_036001325.1 Thermoanaerobaculia bacterium | reverse complement strand
GTCGATTCTCGCGACGCGAACGGTCGTGGGAAACACCTCGTCCCCATCGACGCAAAGGACGCGAAGAATGAGCCCGTCCGGTGGCGCCAGCAACGCGATCGCGCGAGGCAGGTCATCTTCGATCGTCGTGACGTCGCACGTTGCGCGCAGATGAAACGGCGCGCGAACAGGGCGCGAGCGGTAACTGGGACGATAGACATTCGGCCATGGCGGTGCGGTGATCGGACACTCATCGATCGGTTCGCCGTTCCCATCGAATCCGGCCGCGCTTTGCCACAGACGTATGTTCGGCGGCGCAACTCCGACGAGCGATGGCAAGAGTGCGGCGGCGACATTCGGCGCAAGTCTGATCCGCGGCGGTGCGTGGCGCTCATCGCGCGCGCTGGGCAACGCTTCGGCGATGGCTCGTACGTCGTCGAGATCGAAGTCGCCGAGGTCGACGAGCGCGCGAATGGTGCGGCAAGCGATCGAGACGTGGACGCGGCGCGTGGTCTCGCGCCACCGCCGATCACCGAACTGGTGCTCGGCGATTCCTTCGCTGACGACGAGCCGCTCGATCATCAGAGGCGGCAACGCCAGCGAGTCGATCTCGCGTACCGTGTGCTCGAGCGGCGCGGCGTCGATCTGCGGCAGGTCGACCGAATGGGCAATCGGATAGCACGCGAACGACTCGCCGTCATCGGTCGCTTCGCCCGCCTCGTCGCTGCGAACGATCAAACCGCTCTCGTATCGAACCGCGCGTCCGAACTTGCGATACATCAGAATTCCGTCACGAGGTCGGGGGCATGCGATGCGACGAACAGCTCCTGCCCCTCTTTCGAGCAGACCACACCGGGGTATCGCCGCACTTCGCCGATGGCACCGCGCAGGGCTCGACCGATTTCCGCTCGAGACTGTTGCATGACGAACGGGCGTAGACGAACGGACTGATCGCCATCGACAAGATTCGCCGCGCAGATCGAGAGCTCAACGCTCTCGGTCAGCGGCTCGTAACGTCCGCCGGCTACGAGCAGAATGTCGATGCGGCGTCGCGGCAGTTTCGCCGCCGACGAACGCGCGCCGACCACGACGTTGGTCATCCGCCGCAGCGGAACATCAGTGAACGATTTGCGCCGCCACGCGCGCGGCGCCTCGCCGCGCAGCAGATCGGCCGGCCCTTCATCCGATTCGTCGGTCACGGTCAGCCACGACGGCCATGCCAGCGGCGCGTGCCCGTGTTCGGCAGGATGTCCCGCGGCCTCATGCAGCAGCACGGCCCCCGAGCCGTTGCGCCAGATCAGCGGGAGATCGCGATCGTCCGCACTCGCCTCCGGACGCTCGCTCGCGGTTTCGATGAGCATCTCGTAATCGGCGGAGAGATGTGAAAGCGTGGTCACGATCGAGAGATCGAGGATGGTGATGCTGATCGTTGATTCGACACCTGTCCGGCGTGCCGAGACGATGGCGCGGGCGCGGCCTTCGTTCAATGTGGCGAGAGCTTCGCGCACGCGCTGGCACTCGCGTTCACAAACAGCGAGCAACTCATCGTCGCGGTCATCGCGCGCATCGATCCTGTTGTCGTGGAGATCGGCCGAGCCGTGCACGAGACGCGACTCGATGAGCGCGCGCCGGTCGAGTGACCACAACTCATCGCGCGTGACGATGGAGAAGTGCTCTGCTGTCATTCCGAGCGCCGCAGAGCGCGAGGAATCTGGGTGGTGGGTCACGATGTGCCACCGCCCAGATTCCTCGCCGTCTTTGCGGCTCGGAATGACATGCTCAATTCAATTGGTAGTCGAACGTCTTGCTCTGCTGGTTGAAGGTCACCTGCAGCCTGTGCGTGGTTCCCGGCAGGAAGTTCTGATGGATGACGTGGTGCGCCGTGATCTTCTGCGAAGGGACCACGACCCAGACCTGCAGATCGGCGTTCCGCGGCGCGAACTGCGCGGTCACATTCACGGGACGCGGTACGTTGCGCCGCGTCAGGAAGCGCCCCTTCTCTTCGAAGAGGTTCTCGTGCGCCACAGTGTCCGCGCCGACCTTGACCATGATGTAGCCGTCGCTGAACGGACTGGCGAAGACAGTGGTCAGTTGTGCGGGCGCATTTGAGGCTGAACGACCGTTGGCGCGTGGTGCGGTGCCGGTTGTCGGTGTCGTCGCCGCGCGAGTGGGAGCCGCGCGCGTCTTCGCCGCCGCCTCTTTCACCACTTCGATCTTCTGCTGCTCTTCCTGCGCCAGCTTCAGGAAGTTTGCCGTCTGGTCGTCGCTCGGATTCATCGTGAACGATTCCTGCAGCACCAGAATCGCGTCGGGGAACTTCTTCTCGTTGTACAGGGCGATGCCCTCGTCGCGTTTCTGCCTCGCCTCGGCAATCTGCTGCTTGCTCAACTCCTCCTTCTGGCGGATGGCCTCGAGCTTCTGAACCATGTCGCCGATGGCCGGCGAATTGGGCGCCAGTTTGTTGAGCTGCTCGAATTTTGCGAACGCTTCATGGACACGACCCTGCCGCAGCAGAGCGTTTCCTTCCTCTCGGAGCTGACGCTCGCGCAAGCGGCGCTGCTCGGCCCGCTGGTCGACCTTCGGCACGGGCGGCTTCTGTCGCTGAATCGCCAGCACGGCAGTCGTCAAGCCGATCACCAGGACCGCGATGATCGCGCCGAAAATTCTGGGCGAGATCTTCGCGCGCCAGCCGGGATATTGGCGCACTCGCGTGAACGTATCTTCCAACTTCTTGAGCGCCGGACGCGGCTTCCCCGCCACGGCGGCTTGCGCGCCGGGCGTCGCGGCGATCGTCGACACGGCTGCGCCAGGCGCTGGGCCGCTCGGCGACATGTCACCCAGCTCGGGGAACGGCATCTCCACGGTCGGAATCTTGTCGCGATCGCCAGTGATGATCGTTTCCTCTGCCATCATCGGCTCGATCTTCGCCGGCTTCTCGCCTCGCACGACGGCACGGAGTGCACTCGAAAATTCCTTGGCTCGCTGATACCGCTTGGCGGGATCTTTCGCCAGAGCGTTGCCGACAACCTCTCCGTAGCCGTCGGGGATCTGCGGATTGATCTCATGCAGCGGCGGAAACGGTTCATGGACGATCTTGTACGAGATCGACGTGAGCGAATCGCCGCCGAACGGTTTGCGCCGCGTCAGGCACTCATAGAAACAGATGCCGAGCGAGAAGATGTCGGTCCGTCCATCGACAGGCGCTCCCTTGATCTGTTCGGGAGCCATGTAGTTCGGCGTGCCGAGGAACTGGCCGGTGGAGGTGAGATTGGCGACGCTGGTGGCGATCTTGGCGATGCCGAAATCCATGATCTTCGCGCGGTTGCCCTCGAGGAGAATGATGTTCGCCGGCTTGACGTCACGATGGATGATTCCTTTGGAGTGCGCGAAGTCGAGCGCATCCGCGATCTGCGCGATGATGTCGCCGATCTGGTCGAATGACAGAGTCTTCCCCTGCGCCAGAACCTCCTTCAGGTTCTGTCCTTCGACGTACTCCATGGCGATGAACGAAACGCCCGTCGACTCGTCCTGACCGATGTCGTGGACGGTTACGATCGCAGGATGATTGAGGATGCCCGCCGCCTGCGCTTCGCGGACGAAGCGCTGCTGAAACTCTTTGGTGTCATCGTCATCG
>DASYUK010000356.1:0-2286 GCA_036001325.1 Thermoanaerobaculia bacterium | reverse complement strand
AGTTTCTCGAACAGATGGCCGAGGTGTGTTTTGACGGTACGCTCGCTGATGCCGAGGGTGCCGGCGATCTCCTTGTTGGTTTTGCCGTCGGCCATGAGGCGCAGCGTCGACAACTCGCGCGGCGTGACCTGAACACGCGATACCCCTTCGGCGAGTTTCGCTGCGGCGGCAGGGGCGAGATACGTCTTGCCGGCGAGGACATCGTGGATGCACGCGACGAGCGCGTCGGCGGTGATGTCTTTGAGCACGTACGCCTTCGCCCCTGCTTTCAGCGCGCGGGAGATGTCTTCATCAGTGTCGTACGTCGTGAGCACGATGACTTTCGCATTCGGATCGAGCTCGCGGATCTGCCGTACCGCCTCGACGCCTTCCATCACCGGCATGCGCAGGTCGAGGAGTGTCACATCGGGGCGATACTTCACGAACGCGTTCACGGCTTCGAGACCATTCGCCGCTTCCGCGACGACACGAAGATCGGGTTCGTGACTGATGATGTTCGCCACGCCCGTTCGCACGAGCGCGTGATCGTCGACGACGAGCACACCGTGGGACGCGGTCATGGAGCGGGAATGCTGAAGGCGGGCGGCTCCCAGGCGAGAACGACTTCCGTTCCCGCGCGCGGCGCGGTGACGATCGTCAGCGAGCCGCCGATCCGTTCGGCGCGCTCCTGCATGCTCGTCAAACCGAAGCCGGCGCCGAAGCGCTCTCTGGCGATGCCGCGTCCGTCGTCCGCTACGGAGAGTCGGAATCCGACCGATCACGTCGCTGCGGCGTGCACTTTGATCCTGCGCGCACGGCAGACGAGCCACCCGTTCATGTGAGAATAAATCTGTGTCGTTTGAGGACGATCTAGAGGATGCGGAACGCCGTGCGCGCGGAGCGGTGTTCCATCACTTTTCAAGTCGCGCAGGCAAAACGAAGTATCTCGTCTGTCTGAACCACACCTGGCCGCCGGTCGATGGTCTTGTCGTGTACGCGTTCACAACGACAAACGTAGCCCATTTCGCGTCGTTACACGTGGCCAAACAGGCGATCGTGCACCTGAATCCCGGGGAGTATCCGTTCGTGACGGCGCCCACCGTGATCGACCTGACTAGACCTGAAGTGGAACAACTCTCCGCGATCGTCCGCGCATCAGCGTTCAAGTTCGTAACGCAACTTCGCGCTGAACACATGAAGGCGATCGATGATGCGGTTCGCGCATCGACCCTCATTGTTCGAAAGTTGAAGAAGATGATCCTGCCGGACTACGGCTAGCGGCCTGCACTCGCCAGGGTCGGCGCCGGCGCGGCGTCTCTGCGCGTCGCAAGTTCCTCGGTTGCGTCGCGGTCTTCCTGCTGCGCCTCAACGAATCGGAGCATGTCACCGGCCTCCGGATGGCCTTCAAAGAAAAGACGATAGTCCATGATGACGCTGCCGCCGGGCGTACGACGCTCGTTCGCGATCTTCCAGGATGAATCTTCGTGTGATTCCTCGCTCAGCTTCCACGCCGATTTCGAGCCGTAGGTCTTGTGGGCGTACTCGAGCGCCTCGATATCGGAATCGGAGAAGACGTCGAGATCCGGTTGAATCTTTGCGCGAAACACGGGATATCCGCGAAAAAATGGCCTCTCGACTTCGATGTATTTGTCGAAAAGCTCCTTCACTACGGGCGGGAAATGGGGATCATTGGCGAGGACGTCGTTCATGACATTCAGCGACGTCGACGGTACGGGACCGTACTCCATGCACGCATACTGATCGCCGATGATTGGACGACCGTACTTGAGCAGGTGATATTTGTCGGCGTGGAAGAGAAGCTTCGCAGCCTTCATCTTGTCGAGGTCGCGCAGGCCGCGGTTACTGAAGAACGCGAGGGCTTGGACCAGCTTTTCAGGAGCGAATCGGAATCGAATCTGAGCCATGGGTATCTGTTCGAGAGCGAGATGCTACACGCTTACGTTGACGGATATTGTGAAGTCTACTCCGGGTTACCGTCTGCCATTTCCAACCAGGCTTCAGTAGAAGTTATTCAATGTTCGAGCCGAGTCTTGCCGGCGCTCGTGACCCGTATGCAGGACGGTGATGGATGATCCCCATCGACCTCGGTGATGCGCGAGATCTCAATCCATCCGCACCAACCCTCGGCGCGTGGCGACCTTCAACGCTTCCGTTCGGGTGGTGACCCCCAGTTTCTCGAACAGATGGCCGAGGTGTGTTTTGACGGTACGCTCGCTGATGCCGAGGGTGCCGGCGATCTCCTTGTTGGTTTTGCCGTCGGCCATGAGGCGCAGCGTCGACAACTCG
>DASYUK010000355.1:0-2957 GCA_036001325.1 Thermoanaerobaculia bacterium | reverse complement strand
CCGGTCACAGGCGACGGCACGCACACCGTCCAGGTGGTTGTCACCAACGTAGGCAACTTCACCACGACCGTCGGACCGTTCAACTTCTACATCGACACCGTCCCGCCGACGATCGCGATGACCGAATCGGGCCAGCCGTTCCCCGACGGGTTCAAGTTCAATCGCGACGTTCTCCCGATCGTGACCGCGACCGATGCCCTGACGCCCAATCCTGCGATCGTCGTCACGCTCGATGGCAAGCCGTATCCGACGAACACGCCGATCACCGAGGAGAAAGTTGATCATGTGATCAGCGCGACGGCGACCGATAACGGCGGCAACAGCGCTTCGGTCGGACCGTTCCACTTCACGCTCGACAAGACGAAACCCGTTGTTACGATCGTCAACGCTGCTCCAGGCAAGCCGCTTTGTGACGCGCTCTTCAACGCTGCGGTCAGTGTCAAGGTCACGGTCGTCGATATTTCGCAAACGACCGTTACCGCCACTCTCGACGGCGCTCCATTCGACCTCGGCGCGCCGGCAACGCAACCGGACGGCAGCGTGGTTTACACAGCGACGATCGGTTCCGAAGGCGCACACACATTGAATGTCACGGCGACCGACCAGATCAATGATCCGAGCTCGGCGGAGTGCAAGTTCACCATTGACCTCACGCCTCCGCACATCGCGTTCACCGATCCGCAGCCCGACAGCACGGTAACGACACTGACCATCACGGTCGCGGGCCTCGCGGATGACGCGCAGACGATCACGATCAACGGCCGCGCCGCCGAGGTGAACACCGCGTCGAAGACGTTCACGATCGATGGCGTGTCGCTGCTCGAGGGGAGAAACGAGATCGCTGCCGTGGCCACCGATGCGGCAGGCAACAGCAGCACGCCTACATTGGTGGTGTTCCTCGACACGCGCGCTCCTGAAATCTCGATCACCGCTCCGGCGGCCGATGCCTGCGTCGACACGACGTCGCTTCAGGTCACGGGCCGGATCTCCGATCCGAATCCCGACATCGTGAAGGTCACAGTCGGTTCGTTGCCCCCCGTCATCGCGACGATCGATTCGGCGAACGGCACGTGGACCGCGGCGATCCCCATTGCGGACGAAGGAAAGAAGCTGATCACGGTCGAGGCCACGGATAAATCCGGCCATTCGACCTCCGTTTCACGAAACGTGGTCATCGATCGCACGCCGCCATCCATCGAGGTTCGCGAGAACGGCTCTCCATTCACCGCATCCGCTGTCAATCGCGCGTTGTCGTTCTTCATCCGCGCCATCGACGCGGATCCGAACGTGTTGGTCGTGGCGATGCTCGACGGCGCTCCCTACGCGGCGGGAACGTCGATCACGGCTGAAGGACAGCACTCGCTGACGGTTGCCGCGACCGACTGCGCCGGTCACACGAGCCAGACGTCGATCGCGTTCACGATCGATCTGACGCCGCCGGCGATCCGCAACCTCAATCCGGCGAACGGCGCAACGGCCGGCACGATGCCGAATGCGATCGCCGGGTCGACTGATACCGACGCGACCAGCGTGACGATCTCCGCGACGCCGCTCGCGGCCACGCCGGCCGCCGATGGAGCGTTCACGATTCCATCCGTTCCATTCGCCGAAGGATTGAATCGGTTCACGCTGATCGCAACCGATCGAGCCGGCAACGCATCGTCGCTCGAGTACAGCGTCACCGTGAAGACGATCGCGCCGGTCGTGGAGATTCGCGAAAGCGGTCTGCTGATCGCGAATGCGACGCTCTTCAATCGCGCCGTTACCCCGGTGATCCGCTCGGTCGATCCGCAGGCGACAATCACTGCCACTCTCAATGGCTCGCCGTACACATCGGGAACAACGATCTCGAACGATGGCGATTACACGCTGCACGCAACCGCTACCGACTCTCTCGGTCATTCGGGAAATGCGGACGCTACCTTCACGATCGATCGTACGCCGCCGGTCGTGAAGATCACCACGCCCACCGCGGGCACGCTGCAGACGGACCACGTCGAGGTTCGCGGCACCGCCGGCGACGCGATTGCCGCCACGGTCAACGGCCAACCTGTCGTCCTGGGCACGGACGGCAGTTTCGTCCTCGATTCGCTCCTGCTCGACATCGGCACGAACACGATCCTCGCCGTCGGTCGCGATCGCGCCGGCAACTCGGGCCGCGATGAAGTCGTGGTCACACGCGACGATGTCGGCGCCGGGATCCTTCTGACATATCCGCCCGATCACTCGCGTACGAATCGAACGGCGACGGATGTCATCGGCCGTCTCCTTACGCCGGGACGCAATACGCTCGTCTCGATCGGGTCGACGAACGTTCCCGTCGATTCCACGGGCGCGTTCCGCGTGAGCGCTTACACGCTCGTCGAAGGTGAGAACACGATCACGGCGACCGCGACGGCAGCGAATGGCGTGCAGGTCGCAGCGACGACTCACGTCACCGCAGACTTCACGCCGCCCACTCTGACGATTCTCGAATCAGGTCAGGCGTTGAGCGACGGTGTGCGTTTCCCCGAGAAGGCAACGATCTCGCTGCAGGCGGCGGACGCGGGCGGGGGAGCCGTCACCACAGAGTTGACGATCGACGGCTCGAAGATCACCACAACGCCGTTCACGATCACCGCGGTCGGCGGTCACTCGATTCTCGCTGTGGCCCGCGATCTCGCCGGCAACGAAACGCGCGCGGAGCGGACGCTCTTCATCGGCGCATCGACCGCCGGGAACCTCTGTCAACTCGATTCGTTCGATCCGGCGGACGGCAGCGTGATCCTGTCGAACAAGACCGAGCTCGTCGGTCGTTCCGGTGGCGCGATCGGTGTGAAGGTCAACGGCATTGCAGCGATCGCCGCCGACGGCGCGTTCTGCGCGAGCGTCGAGCTGCCGCTCGAAGGCGCCAACACAATCAACATCGTCTGCACGGATGCGAACGGCAATCCGACAGGAACGCCGGCGACGATCAC
>DASYUK010000354.1:0-2438 GCA_036001325.1 Thermoanaerobaculia bacterium | reverse complement strand
TTGCGAATGAGGTCGCGACGCCACTCGTACCATTCCCACACCAGAAGCGGATCGCGCTGAAACGCTTCGGGCGTTGCGAGATCCTCCGCGCGGAAGTTGCGCCAGAGACCATCGGGTCCACGGAACGTCGGGATGCCGCTGTCGGCAGAGACTCCTGCGCCGGTGAACGCGACGACGCGTCGCGGCTTGCGTTTGCGAATCTCCTCGACTGCGCGATCCAGATCGCTCATCCGCAGCCGAGGATACCTCGGAGGGACAAACGTTCTACGGCGCGTAGAAGACGCCCCTCACCCGGCGCTTCGCGCCGCCCTCTCCCGGAGGGAGAGGGCTACGTGGTAGGGATATTTTGCTCGTTGATCTGGATGAACGCGTCCTTGCGCAGACGATCGAGATACGCCTTCAAGTCTCGCTGGAAGGTTTCGTCACTCACATCTTTGCGCAGCTTGTCTTTGATCGACTCGAACGCGGGCACTTCTGATGGAAGCCGTGTCTCGACTTTCAGGATGTGCCATCCCGACTTCGTCTCGATCGGTCCGATGATGGCGCCCTGCGCGGCGTTGAACACAGCGCGATCGAGATCGGGGAGCAACTCGCCGCGAGCAACTTCGCCGAGGTCGCCACCTTTCGATTTCGTTCCGGACTCGGAGACGCTCATCGCCGTCTTTGCGAAATCAACGCCGCCGCGGAGCTGCGTGGTGATGTCGTTCGCCTTCTGACGAGCGGCGTCAACCGCGGCCGGATTGTCGGGCCGCAGGATGACGATCTCGCGAAGGCGCGCGCGCTCGGGAAGGCGATAGCGTTCTTTGTCGCGATCGTAGCGCTCGCGGAGCTCGCGATCATCGAGATCCTCACGGTTGCGCAGCTCGCGTCCGAAAACCTTGTTCGTGATCAGCGTATCGCGCAGGCGCGCTTCCATTTCGGCGCGCGTGAGGCCGGAATGCTTGAGCGACTCGTCGAACTGCGCGTCAGTCGTGATTCCGTACTGCTGCTTGAGCCGCAGGATCGCGTCTTTGATTTCGGCATCCGTGACTGTGACGCCGAGACGATCGGCGCGATCTTTGATGAGCAGCTCGTTGATCAGATCGTCGACGAGGTTCTTTCGGACTTCTTGCTTGCGCGCCGCGATCTGGTCCGCCGGTGCGCCGCTCTGATCGACTTCGGTCAGCGCATCGCGAAGGCGCCTTTCATACTGAGAACGGGTGATGATGCGGTCGCCGACGCGGACGACGATCGACTCGATGGTCTGCGCGGCAAAGACGCTGACCGCGGCGAAAACGATGGCAAGGCTGATGAGTGGTTTTTTCATGGTCTGCAAGAGTCCGACGAGCAGCGTGGACAACAAGTTACGCGACGATTTATTCATTGGCCGCCGTGGGAAGCGTTCCCGAGTAGCGGAAAGGGAGACGCTTCGTCAGGGCCGCGATCTGGAGGTCGCGCCGGGCTTGTGAGACGAGCTGGGCCATGCGATCGCGGATGCCATCTTCCCGGATGCGCTGACGAATCACCGGCGCGGCGGAGGCCAGATCGACAATGCCGGGCGCCCGTCGCTCGTCGACCTTGAAAATGTGAAACGTGGCATCGGTGCGGATCACGTTGCTGACCGCTCCGGGCGCGAGGCTGAAGATTTCGTCCTCGAACATCTTCGGCAGCTCGCCATGGCTGACGTAGCCGATCTCGCCGCCCTTCTTCGCATTCGGCGCGAGCGAGTACTGACGCGAGAGATCTTCGAACGAAGCGCCTTTCTTCAGCTTCGATGCGATGTCGTTCGCCAGCGCCTCATCGCGGACGAGAATCTGCCGGACGCGAACCTCTTCGCCGCTGCGAAACTCATTCTGGTGTTGATCGTAGTAGTCGCGGATCTGCACGTCGCTCGGATCGGGAACTTCGCCGGCGAGATTGGCGATGAGTTTCTGCCGGCGCATCTCGTCACGTTTCTCGATCACCGTCGCGCCGGCATCGCTGCGCACCGCCGCGGCGATCGCGTCGGCAGGCACTTCTACGCCATGCGTCGCCGCGTACTCGGCGAGAACGACTTCTTCCACATACTGATCGAGCATCGCACTGGCAACCTCGGGCGCCATCTGCGCGAGCTCCGTTCCCGCGTTGCGTTCCAGATAGCGCTTGAAGTCGGCGAGCGTGAGCATGCGATCGCCGACGCGAACGACCACGTCCGCCGGCGTCGCTGGTTTGCGATGACAAGCGAGAACGACACTCAAAATGAGCGCGGCTGTGACCAGTCGGCGCACGGCGGGTGAGGGTAGCACTACGCCGCGAGTCCGCGCAGCAGTTCTTCGATGGCGTCGATCACCTTCGTTCCATGTTCCTTGAGGGGGAACGACAGCACACCGTTCGGCGTGAACTTCATCTGCGTGTTGTCCTGAATCATCTGCAGGAGCTTGTTGGGATCGACCTTCGCCTGCTGCGAAAGTTTCACGACA
>DASYUK010000353.1:0-2847 GCA_036001325.1 Thermoanaerobaculia bacterium | reverse complement strand
GTTCGCGAGGTAGCGCTCCGGAACGCGGAAGCGAAGTTTGAGCGGAGAGGTTTGCGCCACGATCATCGCGACAGTGTTGTCGCCGAGGCGCTGACCGACGTTGGTGCGTTTGGCTTCGACGACGCCGTTGATCGGCGAACGCACGACGGAGTCGGCGAGCTGCTGCCGAAGCAATGCGGCCTGCGCTTGCGCGCTGGCGTAAGCAGCGTTCGCCTGATCGTACGCCGACTGCGAGCGGTCCATCGTCGCCTGCGGGATCGAATTGCTGGCGATGAGCTCCTTCTTGCGTGCGATGTCGCGCCGCGCATCATCGAGCATCGCTTTCGCGCGCGCTGCATCCGCCTCTGCGCGCTGCAGATTGAGACGGATGTAGTCGCTCTCGATTGCGAGCAGCGGCTGACCTTTCGTCACGCGCGAGCCCTCGTCGACGTAGACGTTCGCCACGCGGCCGACGATCTTCGCCGAAAGCTCCGAGCGGACGGGCGAGACGAACTCGCCGGTCGCGGCGATCTGTGGAGCGCTGCCGCCCTCGGCGGCGTTGCTCATCATCGGCGCCGGCGCTACTGCCTGCACATCGGCTGGCAGCGGAGGCGGGGCCTGGGTGGTGGTCGTGGCCTCAGCGCCGGCTTTCTTCGCGCAGGAGACGATTGTCGACGCGACGATTAGAAGAACAAAGATGCGAGTCAATAGACGGATCATTGGTTTGTCACTCCTACGGCATTCTTGATGTCGCCGGCCGCGTACCACACGCGGAGCTCGGCGAGATCGCGGTTCAAGTTTTCTTCGGCAACGGCGCGGCGCGCATCGGCGAGCGATGCTTCCGATGAAGCGAGGTCGAGCGAGGTGGTCTCCTGCGCGCGATACAACTCGAACGACTGCGCGTACTCCGCTTCGGCAGCGGTGAGTTGCTCGCGCGCGAGTCCAAGGCTCGTCTCGGCGGCGTGAAGCGCGGAGAGAGCCTGGCGCACATCCTCGCGCGCAGTGACCTTACTGTTCTCGAGATTCAGCTTCGCTTCTTCTTCTTTCGCCTTGGCATTGGCGACACGGGCCTGCACTTCGCCCGACTGGAACACCGGAATCGTGAAGCGCACAGCGCCGTACTTGTAGTTCGCCGCGGGGAACGGAGATTTCTGATTGAGGAGGCCTCCATCGAATGTAACGGTCGGAAGCCAGAAGCCTCGCTGTTTCGAGACCTCGAGCGCGGCGATACGCTTGTTGTTCTCGGCGACGTTCACGTCGGGCCGCGACTCTTGGGCGCGCCGAATGAGCGTCTCCTCATCAGGAATCGGCGGCAGTCTGTGATCGGGCGCGACGGCATCGATCGCATCGTTGAGATCGAGCGCGGCGCGAAGATCGCTCTGTGCCATCTCGCGCGCTTGTTGCACTGAGGCGAGAACGCGCTGCGCCGCCTTCACAGCGGTCTCGGCGCGAAGGATGTCGACCTTCGTCACCTCACCGGCTTTGTAGAACGCTTCGGCCTGGGCGCGACGGCGCTCGGCGAGCTCGATGTTCTTTTTCTCGACGTCGATACGCGCGCCGGCGTTCACGAGCGCGAGAAAGCTCGATGCCACGCGGAGCAGCGTTCCATCCTCGGTACCGCGCGTCGCTTCGCGCGCATTGACGACTCCGAGCTTCGCCTGCGAATAAGCGCGCAACTCGCGCCGGCCGGCGAAGATCGGCTGCGACAGTGTGAGGCGATAGTCCCAGTTGTTGCGCGGAAGGATCTCGACCTGGTCGCTGCCCGTACCGAAGGTTCGCTGAATGCTGTTGCGCTGCAGATTGCCGGTGGCGCTGATCTTCGGCATCACCGCCGAGAGCAGGAAGCTGCGATTCGCCTCGGCCGCCTCGATCTCCTGCCGCGACTGCTCGATCTGATTGTTGACCTCGAGAGCGCGGCGAAGAGCGCCGTCGAAGGTCAGTTGGGTCGTCGCCGAGATCGGCGGCGCCACACAAAGCAACACAAAAATGATTCGTTTCAAACTCGACTCCGTTGCGGGCGGATGCCGCCCAGGATCATTTGCGTGACAAACTCGACGTCGTCCTCTTCAGGCGGTGGGCTTTCTTCCATGACCCGCTCGACGACGATCGCGTTCGAGCCTTCGATGATGAAGAGTGCGAGACGCTGAGGATCGAACCGGCGGATCTCCTGTCGATCCATCGCCTCGGCGAGAATCCCGGCAAAGCGGCAGACGCTCGACTGATACTGCGGCTGGCACATCCGCTTGTGGCGGCGCTGCTGTTGCGGGTCGCCTTCCGGCAGGCGCAGCGAGATGTACAGACGGAAGAACTCGCGGTTCTCGCGGAAGAACGCGAACTTCGCCGACATCGCCGCGCGGATCTTCGTCTCCAGCGAGTCCTCCGCATCCATGGCTTGCTCGACTCGCGAGATGAGCTGCGTGATCGCAGTCTCGAACGTCTTCTCGACCAGCTCGTCGCGGTCGCGGAAGTAGAGGTAGATCGTCCCTTTGGCCACCCCGGCCTCTTCGGCGATCTCCTGCATCGTGGCCGCGGACATCCCTTTGCGGGCGATGACGCGCATGGCCGCATCCTGGATAGACTGGACGCGGAAATCGTGGACGACTTCTTCTTTGGATTTATGTGACATGATCCGTACCGTCCAGCTCACTGAACGCGCGGTCAGTCAATCAGAATTCCCGGTCATATGCAAGGACTTCACAGTCAGCGAGGGCGGCTGTTACAGAGACGTAACCACGACGAACCGCTGATGGCCTGCGTAATTAGGATCAAGGAGAGTTTTTCGATGCGAGATCAAGTCCGCCGTCTACTCATCTTCGCCACGTTTGTTCTCGCCGTAACTGTCCAGGCCCGCGTCATCTCGTACGCGCC
>DASYUK010000352.1:0-8433 GCA_036001325.1 Thermoanaerobaculia bacterium | reverse complement strand
GTATCCCGGCAAGCGCGAGGAGCAGCCGATGCCGGAGACGATCACGGTCTCGTGTGGCTGACATCCCGACTCCGCAAGCGAGCGATAGACGGAATTGAGAACCGCGTAGTCTCCGCAACCGGGACACCACACCGGCTTGAGATCGGTTTTGTATTCGTTCGGGGTCATACGAGCGTCTCCTCGAGCATCTCGGCACCAAGCAAGTGCCGCACTGTCGAAATCACTTCGGAAACTGCAAGAGCTTTCCCGCCGGAACGCGACAACACATTCGTCTTCGCGCGCGGCAAATCGATCTGCGATCGCAAGTACTGATGGAACTGACCCGCGTAGCTGAGATCAATGACGAGAAGGCGTTCGCACGAATCGGCGAACGTTTGCAGCTCAGCGGCCGGCAACGGCGCGAGAATCTTCGGAATGAATGCCGCGACACGCAGATCGCCGACATTGAGCGCATCGAGCGCTTCGCGAACGGGGCCGGCCGACGATCCCCAGCAGACGATGCCGAGGTCCGGCCGCTCGCGTCCGATCGTCTGATAGAGGCGGTACTTCTTCGCGATCGACGTCAACTTGCGATAACGCTTCGCATTCATCTTCTCGTGAATGCTGAACATCGAGCTCGGACGGCCCAACTCATCGTGCTCGAGGCCGTTGGTCTGATACATGCCGCCGTCCATTCCCGGGATCGTCATCGGCGAAACGCCATCCTCGGTATCGACGTAGCGCTGAAAGCTCTTTCCATCGGCGAGACGACGATGCTGCACGTCATGCTTGAAAGAGGCCCGTTCGATCGTCTCACGACGTTGCGCGATGAGCTGATCCGATAGCACGATCACCGGCAACTGGTACTCCTCGGCGATATTGAAGGCGTCGACGGTCGTGTGAAACGCATCTTCGACATCGCAACAGGCGAGGACGACGCGCGGCGTATCGCCGTGACTGGCGAAAACCGCATGCAGGAGATCGGATTGCTCGCTCTTCGTCGGAATTCCTGTCGAAGGTCCGCCGCGCTGGACATCGATGATGACAGCGGGTACCTCGGCGATCGAAGCAAGGCCGACCATCTCCGCCATGAGCGACAATCCCGGTCCCGATGTTGCGGTCATGGCTTTGGCGCCGGCGAATGACGCGCCGATGACCGCGCCGATCGCGGACAACTCATCTTCGGTTTGAATACAGCTCGCGCCGACCTTCGGCAGCCATTGCGAGAGGAGCTGCAGAATCTCGGTCGACGGCGTGATCGGATAGCCGGCGAAGAACGTGCAGCCGGCGTGGAGCGCGCCATACACGGACGCCTCATTACCCGACATCAGCAGCCGCGGCTCCGTTCGCGTGTACGTGAGCGGCCGAGGAGTCGCGTTTGATTGAAATGCCACGCCCTCATCGAAGGCTCGCAGGTTTGTTTCGATCACGCTCGCCGATTTCTTTGAGAAGCGCAGCCGGACAGCGGACCGGATGGCCTCGAGAGGTAACCCGAAGAGCGAGGCGAGAAGGCCGAGGGCGAAAATATTCTTGGAGCCTTTCATGAAAGGCACCGGCACCAAATCGGCTGCGGCGCCATAGCCAGGTTTATCGGCAGCGTCGTAGAACACGGCGCAATCGGCGCCTGGTTGCAGCTCGTCGTGAAAACGCTCGTAGTCGCTCCAACTGAAGACGACCAGCGCGTCGAGCGCTCCCGGCTGCGCGAAGATCGGCGCGGAGCTGATGCGCACCGTGCACGAAGATTCTCCACCGCGAATCTGCGGGCCGTACGCCTCGCTCTTGATGACGTGCAGCCCTTCGCTCGCGCACGCCATGGCCACGATGTCTCCTGCTACGACCGCGCCTTCGCCGCCCGATCCGACGATGGAGAAACTGATCTCCCGATTCATGTGAACCTCCGGACTGACGATGAACGAAGAGCGAACAAACGCTGATGCGGCGCGTCACTCGCGCGGGTGACAATCATCACCTCATGACATGACGCGGTGAGCCTAACGTGCATTGAGAACATGTCTCAGCTCGCGCTTGCTCACTCGTCACGTTCCCATCCGCGTAACGCCACGCGCAAATTGCTTCTGGTCGGCCAGCCGAACGTCGGCAAGTCGCTTCTATTCACGCGGTTGACGAATCGCTACGCGACGGTGTCGAACTATCCTGGTACGACCGTCGAGATCACGAGCGCGTTAGCGGAATTCGAAGGCGAAATACGCGAGGTCGTCGATACACCGGGGACGAACACGCTTGCACCGCAATCGAACGAAGAGCGCGTCACGCTCGATCTGTTAGTGGACGCTCACGAAGCGGACGTCGTGCAGGTCGGCGACATCGGCAATCTGCGCCGCACGCTTCTGCTCTCGCTTCAACTGACGGAGCACGAGGTTCCGTTCACGCTCTGCCTCAACATGAGCGATGAGCCGCACGGTCACGTTGTCGACGTCGCCGCGCTCGCCGATCTCGTCGGCGTGCCGGTCGTCGCCACTTCCGCGCTCCGCCGGTGGAACATCGAGAAGCTGAAGCGGCACGCGATACGCCCGGCCCGCTCGCACGTCCGCATTCCGTATCCCGAAGCGGTCGAGCAGGCGATCGCTTCGATGAACGGCGTGTCGCGCGCGGAAGCGTTGGCGATCATCTGCAGCGGCGATGAAGTGGCGCTGGCCGGCGCAGTCGCGGAGACACGACTCCGCACGGCCGACGAGATCATCGCGAAGGTCACCACATCCGAGCGGATCACGCGGAGCAGAGACACCCTCGGCGCGCTGTGCATGCACCGCGTGTGGGGATGGCCGATTCTCGCGCTCGTCCTTTACACCGCCTGGCTCTTCGTGGGAAAGCTCGGCGCCGGAACGTTCGTCGATTTTCTCGAGAAGACGCTCTTCGCAAACTACATCAACCCGTGGGCGACCGCGCTCATCGACTTCATCGCGCCGTTCTCCTTCATTCATAACCTCCTCGTCGGCGAGTACGGCGTCGTCACGATGGCGCTGACCTATGCGATCGCCATCATCCTTCCGGTCGTCGTCACGTTCTTCACCCTCTTCGGCATTCTCGAGGATTCCGGATATCTCCCCCGTCTCGCGGTGATGCTCCACCGCACGTTCCGTCGCATGGGCCTTAATGGCAAAGCGGTGCTCCCGATGGTCCTCGGCCTCGGCTGCGACACGATGGCGACGCTCACGACGAGGATTCTCGAATCGACCAAAGAGCGCGTCATCGTCACAATTCTTCTCGCGCTCGGAGTGCCATGCTCGGCGCAGCTCGGCGTGATCATGGCCATGCTCGGTCGCTTGTCGCTCACGGCCGGAGCGATCTGGCTGAGCGTCACGCTGGCGACGATCTTTCTCGTCGGTTATCTCGCCGCGAAAGTCGTTCGCGGAGACTCGAGCGACTTCATCATCGAGATTCCGCCGATGCGCGTGCCGCGCCTCTCGAACATCGCCATCAAAGTTCTCGCGCGAACCGAGTGGTACCTCAAGGAAGCCGTTCCCCTCTTCATCCTCGGCACACTGCTGCTGTACGTGCTCGATGCGACACACCTGCTGAGCATCATTCAGCGCGCGCTCGCACCGATCGTCGTCGGCGGCCTCGGTCTGCCGGCGGAGTCGGCAAACGCATTCGTCATCGGATTCCTGCGCCGTGACTACGGCGCAGCGGGTCTTTACACGATGCAACGCGGAGGCGCGCTCAACGCCAACCAGACCGTGATCGCGCTGACGGTGATCTCGCTCTTCATTCCGTGCGTGGCGAACCTTCTGGTCATGATTCGCGAGCGCGGGATGCGCACCGCGCTGGCCATCAGCGCGTTCATCATCGCGTACGCGTTCGGCATCGGCGTAGTCATGAACGCCGCCTTCCGTTTCTTCTCGGTGACTCTGACATGAGCGAAGCGCGCGCTTACGAATGCCCGCTCTGCGGGACCGACTTCGAAGGAGCGGAATGCCATTCAGCGTGTCCGATGTCGCGCGGCTGCACGATGGTGCGGTGCCCGCATTGCGGCTACGAGTTCGTGGAGAGTGGACGATTCACCGACATGCTGCGTCGCTGGATCCGGCGCACGCCGGCTGCCGCGTGCAGGCAATCATCTGATTCAACGCTTCCGGTCACAGAGATGCCGATCGGCTCCTCCGCGCCGGTCGCATTCATCACCGCGAAGTCGGCCGCGCGCCTGAATCGCCTGGCCTCGTATGGCATCGTCCCCGGAACGGAGGTGCGACTTATATCGCGACGGCCGTCGGTCGTCCTCGCATGCGGATCGGCTTGCGTCGCACTGGAGGACGACATCGGACGAGAGATCTACGTTACGCGCGTCGCCTAGTCCAGGCCTAGAGAGAAGCGGTGCAATAGCAGGATTCACCAGAGCTCGGCCGGCAGACTCGTTTGACGATGTGGCTTCCCCGTTCGTGTCCACACGTCTCGCACTTCGGGCCACTACCAGCCATGCGCTCGCACACGCACAGGTAGTCCTCGGACGGATAGTGAATCTGCTCTGTGCACACGGTTACGTGTGCATGCTCGTCTTCGGGGTGGGGGCAGCATTGTGCCATGCGAGCACGATGATCGCACACCGAGAGGTCACCCCTCACTCCCGCTTCGCGGACCCCTCTCGCCGCACAGCGGGAAGAGGGACGCGCGGGTCAACGAGCGCCGGCTGACGTGACAGGCGTGTCTTCGTCGCCACTCCACTCCACGAACGAACCGTCGTAGAGCGAAGGATCGAAGCCGAGGTATCGAAGGACGAAGTAGGTCATCGAGGCTTCGACGCCCGTGCGGCAATAAGTGATCACCGTCGTCTCTTTTGTCACTCCGGCGTTCTCATACAACGCTCGCAGTTGGTCATCGCTTCGGAAAAGCGCGCCATCACTCAGGTCGGTGAGATTTCGCTGCCAGTAGATATTGGTTGCGCCAGGGATGTGGCCGGCCCGATAGACGCCAGCTCCGGCGAACTGGCCGCGATAGCTCATGTCAGGACGCGCATCGATCATCACGAGCGACTTGCCGAGTGAGCGACGACCGCGAACCATTGCCTTCATCGCGCTGAGCGTCGTCAGCGCTGCACGATTCGGGTCGGCCGTGAACGTTGCGGGCTCGAATTTCGGAACGTCCGTCGTGATCGTTCTTCCTTCGGCGATCCATCGCGCATAGCCACCGTTGAGAACCGATGCCCGCTGACCCTGGCCGAGGTAATCGAACGTGAACCAAGCGCGAGTGGCGAGTAACGGTTCGCAGCTGTAGAAGACGACGCGCGACTGATCGCCAACTCCAAGACGAGTCAGAAGCGCTTCGAGCTCCGCCACCGGCGGGACCTCGTTCGGAATGTTGTCAACACGAACGAGCAGCGACCGCCGCTCCAGCAGCCGCGCTGAGGGGATGTGGCCGTGCCCGTAGTCGCTCTTCTCCCCCACTTCGACCACGATGACCTGACCGTCGAGCCGTTGCGCGAGCCATTCCGTCGAGACGATCATGTCCGATCGCGTCGCCTGACTGAATGCCGGCGCTGCAATCAAGAGCGTGAGAACAAACAGGATAGGCGATCTGTGCCGCATAGAAGCCTCCACGTAATGACTCACCGTGGAGCAGCGTCGCCGACCCCGTCAGCAACGAACGACAGTCGTCGATGTAGCCGCCATCACAATGCGTCGTGACTACATCCGCGGCACGGGCACGTGCCCTTTCACGACGATATCGACACGCGCGAGATGACGACGCCTGCGGCAAAGGCCAGAGCCGCGGCGATCGAACCGATCACCAACGTTTCCAATCCCGCGCGCCACCACGATGCGAGGAGCCAACGGCTTTTGGCGGAACCGATGCCGAAGAAGACGCCGAGCGTCATCGCCAGCGACAACGCGAATGGATGCGGCAGATTGAAAACAAAAGGCAGCAGAGGGACGAGTCCGCAGAGCAGGAACGCGCTGAATGTGCTCATGGCGGCGACGAAAGCGGAGCGGATCTGCGACGGCAATCCGTATTCTTCAGTGAGCATGAAACGGATCCAGCGCTCTTCATCCGAGGCGACGACATTGACGGCGCGTTCGAGCTCCTCGCCCGCGAAGCCCGTCGCCGCGAAGATCTGCCGGACTTCTTCTCGCTCCCCTTCCGGATTCGCAGCAATGTGCCGCCGTTCCTGTTGGCGGAGCGCATCGATCTCCTGCCTCTCGGTTCGCGTTCCGGAGTAGTTGCTCGCCGCCATCGAGAATCCGTCGCCGAGAAGATTGGCGATGCCGAGGATGAGGATGACTTCGGTCGATAGATGCGCGCCGACGACTCCGGCGACAACGGCGAACGTCGTCACCGATCCGTCGATGCCACCGTAGACCCAATCGCGCAGATAGCTGAGACGCGGTCCGGCCGCCAGGCGAGCGCGAATCGCCTGCGGGGTGTGGTCGTGTTCCGCAATGGGAAAGCCTTCCACCCTCTGATGATCGCCGCTGCACAAACTTCGGACCGTGCGGTGGCGCAGAGGACGCAGTGACAGTGATCACTCCGCCTCGGCCAGATATGCGTCGATCGCGTGGGCCGCTTTTCGCCCTGCGCCCATCGCCAGGATGACCGTCGCGCCGCCGGTGACAATGTCGCCGCCGGCGAAGACGCCTTCCTTCAACGTGCGGAGAGTCTCAGGGTCGGCTTCGATGTAGTTCTTGCGCGTCGTTTTGAGATCCGGCGTGGTCGACTGAATGAGTGGATTCGCGGATGTCCCGACAGCGACGACGACCAGTGAGGCCTCGATGAGGAGCTCCGATCCCGGGACCGCAACCGGCCGGCGTCGCCCATCCTCACCGGGCTCGCCGAGCTCCATCCGCACGCAGCAGACGCCGGTCACCGAGCCTCGTTCGTCTCCGATCATCTCCACCGGATTCGTGAGCATCCGGAACTCGACGCCTTCATCTTTGGCGTGCTTGACCTCTTCCTTGCGCGCCGGCATTTCCTCTTCGGTGCGCCGGTAGACGAGCGAGGCCCGGCGCGCGCCGAGGCGCAACGCCGTTCGCACGGCGTCCATCGCCGTGTTTCCTCCGCCAACCACCACCACGTCCTTCCCCCTGCAGTCGTACAAGGGCTGGTCGTATTCAGGAAAGCGATACGCGCGCATGAGGTTCACGCGCGTGAGAAACTCGTTCGCGGAATAGACGCCATTCAAATGCTCGCCCGGCACTCCGAGGAACTGAGGCAGTCCCGCGCCGGTGGCGATGAACAGCGCGTCATAGCCTTCCTCGCCGAGGAGCTCGTCGACCGTGACGGTCTTGCCGACGACGACATTCGTCTCGAACTGCACACCCATTCTCCGGAGCACGTTCACTTCGTGACGGACGATCTCCTTCGGCAAGCGGAACTCCGGAATCCCGTAGACGAGGACGCCGCCCAGCTCGTGCAAGGCCTCGAAGACGCGGACTTCATGACCCTTCTGTACGAGATCGCCGGCGGCGCTCAACCCTGCCGGACCGCTGCCGACGATTGCCACGCGTTTGCCCGTCGAAGGAGCGTTCTGCGGGATTCCGACCTGGCCGGTCTGCCGTTCGTAATCGGCGATGAACCGCTCCAGGTGGCCGATGGCCACCGACTCCACGCGCTTGGTCATCAGGCAATCGCCCTCGCACTGATCCTCCTGCGGGCAGACGCGTCCGGTGATCGCCGGGAGGACGTTGTCTTCGCGAACCTTCGCCGCGGCGCCGAGGTAGTCGCCTTCGATGATGAGCGCCACGAACTCCTTGACCTTGACCGCGACGGGACAGCCTTTCGTGCATGTCGGCTTCGCGCAGGCGAGACAGCGGAGCGCTTCGTCTCTCGCGAGATCGCCATCGAATCCGAGATTTACCTCTTCGAAATTACGACTGCGTTCGCAGGCGGGACGCTCGGGCATGTGCTGCCGCGGCATCTTCATCCGCACTTTGTTGGGAATCGTGTTAGGCATTTGGCCGCGCCTTCCTTGCCTCGCGGAAACGCGCCAGCGCCAGTTGCTCCTGATCGCGATACATCGCATTGCGCTGCATGAGGACCTGAAAATCGACGGCGTGCGCATCGAACTCGGGGCCGTCGACGCATGCGAATTTGCTTTCACCGCCGATGATGACGCGACAGCCGCCGCACATTCCGGTGCCGTCGACCATGATGGAGTTCAAGCTCACCACCGTCCTGATCTTCTGCGACCGCGTCGCCTCGGCCACCGCTCGCATCATCGGCACCGGGCCGATGGCCAGCACGTAGTCGACATTGCGCTCCTTGATCAGCGCGATGAGCTTGTCCGTGACGAGACCTTTCTCACGGGCGGGCAGCCGGTCTCGATGGCAAATCTGCGCGCCGTGCGCGAGGTGTGCGATCTGTTAGACGTCTTCGCTCCTCAAGAGAAACGTGTTGTATCCGGCGTCGGCGATGGCGCGCTCCCGTTCGCTGCGCGTCTTCATCGAGAGCGGCTCGACGGTCTTGATCTTCCACGGTTCGGCAGTTGGACGCATCGAAAACCTC
>DASYUK010000351.1:0-13467 GCA_036001325.1 Thermoanaerobaculia bacterium | reverse complement strand
GATCTGCCGGGGGAGATCCGCATCTACGACGTTCGCGATCCTCTTCATCCTGCCTCGTTGGCCACCCGCGCGAACGATGTAGCGGCGCTGGCGATCGCCTACAACAACGGCACCGTCTACGCGCTTGCTGATAAGGCCTACACGTATAGCGAGGCATCGCTCACACGCACCGGCGAGCAACTCGCGCCGGTTGCGCCGGCCGCTAACGCTGATGTTCTCATCGACGGCGGCTGCGCGACGGTCATTGGACGCTCCACCGTGGCTGAGTCGTACTCGATCCCGCAATGGTTACAGGCGAACAGCATGAGTGTGCCCGGCACGATCCGCTCGGTGACGATGTCGTCGGAACGTCTGGTGATCCTCACCGACTACTCGATCGAGATCTGGTCGCGCGCCACTGCGCCGAAACCGGCAAAGCGGAGAGCTGTCGGTCCATGAAGATTCGATTCGAAACCGAAGATCACGCCTATCGCATCACCCTCGACGATCCGCCGCTGCACATCCTCGACATTCAACTGCTCGACGAATTTCGCGACGCGATCATGCGGGTCAAGAATGATCGCCATTGCCTGATCATCGCCTCCACAGGCGATCGCGCCTTTTCTGCCGGCGCGAGCGTGCCGGACCACCTCGGCAGTCGCGTGGCGACGATGTTGTCGCGCTTTCACGACTGCTTCCGCATGTTGGCGCGCCTCGACCTCGTCACCGTCGCGCTCGTGCGCGGCGCCGCGCTCGGCGGCGGTTGCGAGCTCGCTCTGGCGTGCGACTTCGTCCTCGCCTCCGAGCGCGCGCGATTCGGACAGCCCGAGATCAACCTCGGCGTCTTTCCGCCGGTGGCCGCATATCAGCTCTCGCGACAGATCGCGCCGCGCAAAGGTCTCGAGTTACTTCTCAGCGGTGAACCCATCGATGCGGCAACGGCGGAGAGCCTCGGCCTCATCAACGCGGCCTTTCCGGATGCGGAGTTCGACGCGCAATCGGCGCGCTGGCTCGAACGGCTCTACAAGCAGAGCGCTTCATCGCTGCGATTCGCGAAGAAGGCATTCCGCATCGCTCAGAGCGCGGACTTTGACGAGCGCCTCGCCGCCGTCGAGCGCCTGTATGTCGAAGAGCTGATGAAAACTGACGACGCTGTCGAAGGTTTGAACGCGTTCATCGAAAAGCGCAAGCCGCAGTGGAGAAATCGTTGAAGTCGTTAGCCCATAGTCGTTAGTCGTTAGTCGTTAGTCGTTAAGGAACCAAGGACCAACGACCAAGGACCAAGGACCAAGGACCAACGACCAAGGACCAAGGACCAAGAACTACTCCTGCTCGTCAAACGTGACGATGGTATCGGGGTCAAACCTGATGATGACTTTCTTCTCCGGCTTCTGAACGGCGGCGAACGTGGCGATCATCAACACGCCGGAGGAGTTGCCCTCACATCCGACAGGCATCGGGCGGACGACCTTCAGCTCGCCGAACGCCTTGGCGATGGTTCGGCCTGTCTCGCTGAGCCATTGGATCGGCGGCAATTTCCGTTCGCGGATCGCCGCGGCGAGCGCCAGCGCATTCTGATAGCTGATCCTCCCGGTCAAGAGTGTCAATGTGCGGCGCGGCCCCTGGTCGCGATGCGTGAACTTATTGACGCATGCCGCGCGAGCCGGCTGGGAAAGCAGCAGCGCCACGAGCGCAAGGCTTGAACCGAAGCGCCGAATCTGCGTATATGCAGACATACGCCCATTTTGCGGGGAAATGAGCGTTGTCGCCAGTACCGCGAGAAATGACCACAGTCGAACCGCAAGCGCCGCGTCGTCACACGGGACGCCGGACGTTCATCGTCTGGGCGGTCGCGCTTGCTGTCATCGTCGTCTATGAGCAGCTTGCGCCGATTCTGACCCGGCTCCATCTCAGCACGGGGTTCTTCACGTTCATCACGTTCCTCGCCTGGCTCATCGTCATCGCGATCTCGCTGTTCTGGCTCGCGATCGCGATCCGCTGGACGATGCGAAGGCTTTTCTGGCGCGTCGGCCGGCGACTTTTCCTGAGCTACGTGATGATCGGCGTCCTGCCGTTCGTACTCATGACCATTCTGCTGATCGCAGTCTGCTACATGATCGCCGGCGTCATGAGCCATGCCGCGTTGCGCGGCGAGCGACAGGCCACTCTCGGCCAGATGGAGTCGTGGGCGCTCGAGTACGGCCTGACGGGACGAAAGCCGGCGGATGCGTTGCCCACGCTCGAGATTCACGACACCGCGAACCCCACGGGACGCGATCTACCGGAGTGGCTGACGCGAACGACGTTCAGCGGCATGGTCTGGCGCGAGAACTCGCCTCTGCTGGTCAGCTCACGACAGTTCCCCGATGAGCAACGAACGATCGTCTTCGCTCAGCCGCTCGATGAGCATTGGGCGAAGCAGATCCAAGAAAAAGGCGGAATGATCATCACGTACGACCGAGGACGCTACAAGCGTGAGAAAGCGCATGTGCAGCTCGGGAATCAACGTGATGACTACGACGTCGAGACCGACTCGGCGATACAAGACATCTTTCGCACCTGGTCGATCGATCGCGTCATCTGGGCGGACTGGACCGCGCTCACGCAGTGGGAGACCGGCAACACCGAGAAGCGGCATCAGCTCGTCACGTTCATCTCGAATCCCGTTCGCAATCTCTTCCAGTTCTATTTCGGCGCTTCGGCCGGGCGGTACGTGCTGATACTCCGGAACTTCATCATCTCGCTCGTGATGATGCTGATGGTCGCGTACATGTTCGCGGCGATGTTCGCGGCAGTGCTCATCTTCTCGATCTCGCGCGCGGTCAATCGCATCGAGAAGGGGACGAAGGCGGTCGAGCGCGGCGACTTCTCGTACCGCATTCGGATGAAGCCGCACAATCAGCTCGGCGAGATGGCGCAGTCGTTCGACCGCATGACCGAGTCGATCGCCTCACTGCTGACGACGGTCGCGGAGAAAGAGCGACTGCAGAGCGAGATCGCGATCGCCGCGACGATTCAGCGCAACCTACTGCCGAAGGAGGGACCGCAGTTCCGCGGCGTCACGTTCTCCGCGCACTTCGAGCCGACGGCGTCGATCGGCGGCGACTATTACGACGTCTTCAACCTCGACAAGTCGCGGCTCGCCGTGGCCATCGGCGACGTGTCCGGTCACGGTCTGTCGACCGGCCTGGTCATGGCGATGGTCAAAGCTGCGATCACGACACTGGTTGAAGAGGGAGCGGATGAGGAGTCGCTCTTCGAACGGCTCAACCAACTCGTTTACCGTTCCACCGAACGGCGCGCGTTCATGACGCTCGCTTTCACGATCTTCGATCTGCGGGCCAGCACGATTCGCCATACGAACGCCGGACATCTCTATCCCTACCTGCTACGCGAAGGGGAAGCGACGCCGTTGTCGATCGAGTCGCCATCGCTCCCCCTCGGCGTGCGGGAAGAGATCGTCACGAGGACCGTCGAGCTCGACCTGCGCGAAGGCGATGCGGTCGTCTATCTCTCCGACGGAATCATCGAAGCGCAGAACGAGAGCGGCGATCCGTTTGGATTCGATCAGCTCGAGATGCTACTGGCGCAGCAGACCGATCGCTCGCCCTCGGCGATTCGCGACAAGATCCTCGACGCAGTCGCGCGACACTCGGGCGCGCGCCCGGCTGACGACGATCGAACGGTGATGGTCTTGCGGTTCGAGCAGTTCCGGACGGCGATCGTCCCCGTCGAGATGGCGGAGGAAGAAGCGGCGGTGGCTTGATTCAGTGGAGCGCCGCTGTCCCCAGCGGCGCAGCGGCAGTCGCCGGTGAGGACACCGGCGCCCCACCGAGGTGCTTCGCAATCCTTCGGATGTACGTCAGCGTCTCGCGGAACGGTGGCACACCGTTATACTTCCAGATGTTTCCCTCGCCGGCGTTGTACGCGGCGACCGCAAGATCGGCGTTGCTGTCGAAGGTCTGCAGGAGCCAGCGCAAATAGCGTGTTCCGGCGTAAACGTTCGCCAGCGGATCGAACGAATTCGTCACACCGAATCGCGCCGCGGTCGACGGCATGAGCTGCATCAGGCCGCGCGCGCCCTTGATCGAGATCTCGCGCGGGTTGTAATCCGATTCGGCTTTGATCACGGCGGAGACGAGAGCGGCATCGACGTCGAAGTGACGCGCCGCTTCGTCGATCAGCTTGTCGAACCTGGTCTTGAACAGCGGCTTGCTCGAATCGTCATAACGCCACGACCGTCTCGGAAACACACCCTCCTCGGCGATCTTCTTCACTTCGGCGACGACTTCCGGCGTGATGATCTCGTCGTCGACGATGCGATCGATGCGCTGCAGCGGCATCGACATCTCGCCACCGCTCTTGAGCTGCAGATGAATCGTGTCGTCCTCGACCCGATACGCGGCGATCTTCATCGCCCGCCCGTCAGTGAAGACAGCAATGCTCGCGCTGGCAGCCCGAGCCGCCGCGATGAGCGCGAAGATGAGCAGAGCTCGTTTGATCATCGGACCGACAAACCCACAACGGACAACTGACAACAAATTATGCCCGCGGGTGATATCGCTCGTACATCTTCTGCAGCCGCGCCCGCGAAACGTGCGTGTAAATCTGCGTAGTCGAGATGTCGGAGTGACCAAGCATCATTTGGACGGATCTGAGGTCGGCTCCGTTCTCCAGCAGATGCGTGGCGAATGAGTGACGCAGGACATGCGGCGAGATGTGCGGCTTGATACCCGCCTGCCGCGCGTAGCGCACGATCTTCATCCAGAACGACTGCCGCGACATCGCTCGGCCGCGGCTCGAGAGAAACAGGTGCGGATCGGCGCGCTTGACGAGCTCGGGCCGCCCCTGCTCCAGGTACATCACGATCGTGTCGCGCGCCACGTCGCCGAACGGAACGACACGCTCCTTCGATCCCTTGCCGATTGTGCGCAGGAATCCCGCGTCCATGACCAGATCTTCGACCTTGACATGAATCAGCTCGGAGACGCGCAGGCCGGTCGCGTACAACAACTCGAGCATCGCCGCGTCACGAAGTCCTTCCGGAGTGGTTCGATCCGGCGCTCGTAGCAATGACTCAACTTCGCTCGGTTGCAGACTCTTTGGAAGTGTTGTCCATAGCTTTGGATTCTCGACGTTTTCGCTCGGATCGTGCTTCAGATGTCGCTCCGCGACGAGGAAGCGGAACATGCCGCGGATCGCCGCGAGCGCCCGAGCAACGGATCGCGCTGAGATGCCCGCGGTGCGCAGCGACTGAAAGTAACGAACGATGTCGACGCGCTGGACGTTCTCGATATCGATGCCTTTCTTCGCGAGATGAGAGCCGAAGCGACGGAGGTCCGTGCCGTATGCAGCGAGCGAATTCTTCGCCAGCCCCTTCTCGATCGTGAGGTAATCGAGAAAGAGCGCAAGGTACGTCTTGAAACCGTCGGTCATGACGTTGCCGCTTGCGCAACCTCATCCGCCATGTACGAGCTACGGACGAAGGGTCCCGAAAAGACCGCCGCAAAACCGATCTCCTCGCCCATGCGACGGTACTCATCGAATACCGTTGGATGGATGTACTCGACTACGTCGAGCTTCTCCTTCTTCGGCTGCAGGTATTGACCGATCGTGACGATCTCGACGCCTTCATCGCGAAGGCGGCGGAGAACGTCGACGACTTCATCGCGCCGTTCGCCGAGGCCGAGCATCAGGCCCGATTTCGTGATGATCGCGGGTTCGAGCCGCTTCGCTTCGCGCAGTACCGCGAGCGAGCGCGTGAAGCGCGAGCCGGGGCGAACATAATCGTACAGGCGCGGCACGGTCTCGACGTTGTGATTGAAGTAATCGGGCTTTGCCGCGACCACCGTTCGCACCGATTGCATGTTGCCGTGGAAATCGGAAGTCAGCACTTCGACCGCCGCCTGTGGAAGTGCCATGCGCAACTCGCGAATCGTAGCCGCGAATTGCGACGCGCCACCATCGAGTAAATCGTCGCGCGTCACGCATGTGACAACGACGTGCCGCAAACCCATGCGGCGCGCCGCTTCGGCGACCGCGCGCGGCTCGTGAGGCGAAGGGGGCGCGTAAGGACGGCCCGTCGTGACATTGCAGAATCCGCAGGCGCGCGTGCAGATGTCGCCGAGGATCATGAAAGTCGCGGTGCCTCGTGTGAAGCACTCAGAGCGATTCGGGCACGCCAGCGATTCGCATACCGAGTGCAGCGACTTTTCTCGCAGCAGCGTCTTGATCTCGCGCAGACTCTCGAGGTTGATCTTTTTCTCGCGGATCCACTCGGGGAGACGCGGCTGGGTCACGAAAGCAAGTTAGCACATGCGGTAGTTACCAACTACCAACCACAAAAAACGCCGCCCGAAGGCGGCGTCTGCAAGGAAATGTGCTCCTGATCAATGCCCCGCGAGCACCTTCTCGAGGCCACTCAGTGATTTGTCGAGCGCTTTCTCGATCACCTTCTCCGCTTCCGGCTCCGGGATTCCCTTCACGATCGCCACTTCCGAGACGATCAGGTACTTGGCCCGGTCATACATCTTCTTCTCGCGGAACGACAGGCTCTTCTTCTTGGAGACTTCGTTGAGGTTCTTCAAAACCTCGGCGACGTCCTCGAGACGGCCGGTCTTCATCTTCTCCAGGTTCTCGCGGTATCGGCCTTTCCAATCCGTGTGGCTCTTGGCAACCCGCTGCTCCAGCAAGCTGAGTAGACCTTTGATCTCCTTCTGCTGATAGAGACGGCGGAGACCAACGCGGTCGATGTTCCCGATCGGCACCATGAGACGTGAGTTGTTCGCCAGAAGTCTGAGGTGATAGTACGTATCATCCGTTCCGAATACGGGCGCGCCCCCGATCTGCTCGACGACCGTGACACCGTGGTTCGGGTATACGAGTTTCTCGCCGACCTTGAAACCCAGTTTCATTCCTGACAAATTGAGACTCCTTTCGGAAAAATCGATGGGTGCAACTGAGGGAGCGGCATTCTACGCCAGCGTTCCCATGCCGGTCAAACTCAGCAACTTCTTGACAATCGCCGACTCAAGAGTGGCACTCGGGTGTGAGCGACGTCACGTGTAGCGGCGGGCTTCAGCCCGCCGATCACGACGGCGCGCTGAAGCGCGCCGCTCCACTTTCAACGCGGCCGGAGCCGCCGGACAAGCTGGTGCAACCTGTCCAGGCCCTGCCGTTTTTCGGCGTCCGAGCCGGTCAGAAGGTCCTCGATCGACTGCAATTCGGCGTAAATGTCGGCGTCAGGCGTAGGCTTTGCGGCAACGACATCGACAGTTTGCGCCGCGGCGCGCGGAGTCTTGTCGAGATCGCCGTGCATTCGATCCGCCATCGCGCGAATCGATTTCGTGTCGTTGTTGTCGACCGCGCGGATGATCGCTTTGGCGCTGGCGACGGCATCGGCGTACGGACTGTCGGCGTTGTCGACCACCTTCGCGTGAATGAGTGTGAGCACGAAGTTGCCGTAGCCAGCTCCGGGATCGGCCTTCGCGGACACGCGCGCAACACCCTGACGCGCGACCTCGGGGAAATCGATCGGCTTGACCTCGCCCGGCTCCACCCACGCTTCGACTTTCACAGTCTGGCGCTGCGCGGCGGATGAGCTGATCGGTACGAACTCCAGATCGATGTGATCGACGAACACGCGACGATTCTTCGTCACGAGCATTCGTCGCGAAGGCATTTCGATGAGCAGACGGTAGACGAACGATCCCTTCACGTCAAAAGTGTCGAGCGCGTCATTCTTCCGCGGCTGAACTGAATACGACTTCGAGTCGCGCGACGCTTCGAGTCGCTCGAACGTCGCGTATTCGTATGTGCCGTCAGCGCGCTTGCCGCGCAGCGCTTCGATGTCTTCGTTGAGGATTCGTTTCAGGAGATCCTGCGGCAGATCGCGCTTCGCTGCTTCGGCAACGCGATCGACGACTTTGGCGTCATCGGCGACGCGCTGGACAGGAATCTCCGCCGCGTAGACAGCGGTGGCGAAGACGATGAGAGGAATCATTCTTTTCATGTACGAAGCTCCGGCAGGACACTCGTGCCGGCGAGCCCTTTTACCGGCACGCCGAGGTAATCGCAGATCGTGGCGCCCAGGTCGGCGAATGTGCGGCGCGTTCCGAGCCGCTTCTCGCGCTGCACTGACGGACCAGCAACGAGCAGCGGAACGTATTCGCGCGTGTGATCGGTCGAGACGTCGGTCGGATCGCATCCGTGATCGGCGGTGATGAACAGCAGGTCGTCTGCGCTCATCGTGTCGAGCAGCGCCGCCAGCTCGCCATCGAACGTCTCGAGCGCTTTCGCGTATCCGGCGGAGTCATTGCGATGGCCGTACTTCGAGTCGAAATCGACGAGATTCGTGAAGATGAAGTCCGCGTCAGACTGTCGGATGAGATCGATCGTCTTGCGCATGCCGTCGGAGTTCGATTCCGTTCGGATCTCGGTGCCGATGCCGACGCGATCGAAGATGTCGGCGATTTTTCCGAGACCGATGACGTGCTTTCCCGACTTCGTCGCGCGCTCGACAACGGTCTCTCCTGTCGGCCTGACCGAGAAGTCTTTTCGGTTTGCGGTCCGCTTGAAATGACCCTTACCGGTGCCAACAAAGGGGCGTGCGATGATGCGGCCGATATTGTGCTCGCCGCGCATCAACTCGCGCGCGATCGCGCAGATCCGCCACAGCTCTTCGACCGGAATCACATCTTCGTGCGCGGCGACCTGGAACACCGAATCGGCTGACGTGTAGACGATCGGAGAACCGGTGCGCATGTGCTCTTCGCCGAGCTCGTCGAGAATGACCGTGCCCGAAGCGGCTTTGTTTCCCAGCGTCTTGCGGCCGATACGCCGCTCATATTCCTCGATGACGTCGCGCGGAAATCCGCTCGGATACGTGCGGAATGGATCCTTCACGATCAATCCCATCATTTCCCAATGACCGGTCGTCGTGTCTTTTCCGGCGCTGATTTCGGCCATGCGCCCGTACGCGCTCTGAGGATGCTGCGAACTTCCGGGTTGAGGAAGCGTGTGCAGCAAACCCAATCGAGTCAACGTCGGCAGTTTTGGACGTTGATCGCGAAGGACGTGACCGAGAGTGTTCGAGCCCTCGTCGCCGAAATCTTTCGCGTCCGGCAGCTCGCCGACGCCGAGGGAGTCGCAGACGAGGACGATCGCGCGCCGCTTGGACATCGCGCGATGATAACCGAGGAGAGCCGGCCGTCTCGGCCGCAGTCGTCGGGCGTCGCGCCCGACGACTGAGATCGCGATCGCGCGAGACGCGCGATCGCTGCGGGCGAGACGCCCGGCTCTCCTATTTCAAGTGTTCGTGGACCAGCGAGCGCGCCTCTGGAGCGGCGTCACTGAACGTCACGAACGACAAGAACCGCTTCCGCAGCTCCTGCGCGTCGCGTTTACGCTTCCCCAACTGGATCCGCGCGATCACGTCGCCGCTGCGCACCGCGTCGCCGGTCCGGCGATCGAACATGATGCCGGCGGCGTAATCGATCTCGTCATCCGCTTTCTTTCGGCCCGCGCCGAGGTCCACCGTGAACATTCCGGCCTGGTATGTGTCGATGTGCGAGATGAAGCCGCTGCGCGGCGCGCGCACTTCGATCACCACCGCTGGCTGCGGCAGTCGCTTGTAATCATCGACGATCGCCGGGTCGCCGCCCTGCGCGGCGATCCACTTCCTCGCTTGATCGAGCGCCGCGCCGGAGCGCAGCGTCTCGTCGAGTTTTTTCTTCGCTGACGACTCGTCGTATTTGCCCGACATCACGAGCAAGCGCTCGGCCTGCGCGTGTGTCACCTCTTCCACGTCGACCGGCCCATGTCCCTTCAATACCTCGATCGTCTCAATGATCTCGTTCGCGTTGCCGGCGGCGACGCCGAGCGGGCGATCCATGTCCGTAATCAGCGCCTCGACGCGTGTTCCCGAGCCTTCCGCCGCGGCAATCAGACTCTGTGCAAGCGCTTTCGAGTCCTGATACTTCTGCATGAATGCGCCACTGCCGGTCTTGACATCGAGAATCAGCGCCGACGCACCCATCGCCAGCTTCTTGGACATGATCGAGGCCGTGATGAGCGGCAGCGACTCGACGGTGCCCGTGACGTCGCGCAGCGCGTAGATCTTCTTGTCCGCCGGCGCGATTCCCTCGGTCGATGTCGAGATGACGCATCCGGCCTCGGCGACCGCACGCTCGAAGTCTTTTCGCGAGAGCCGGGCGTTGAAGCGCGGGATCGCCTCGAGCTTGTCGAGCGTTCCACCCGTGTGTCCGAGGCCGCGGCCGGAGAGCATGCCGATCTTGATGCCGCATGCGGCGACCCAGGGCGAGAGAACCAGCGACACTTTGTCGCCGACGCCGCCGGTCGAGTGCTTGTCGGCGAAGAAGTCGTACTGATCGCGCAGGTGCCACTGCTCGCCCGAGCGCAGCATCGCCTGCGTCAGCGTCGCCATCTCGCTGGCGGTCATACCGTTGATGGCGATCGCCATCAGCAGCGCGGACATCTGATAGTCAGGAATCTCTCCGCGCGTGTAGCGATCGATGAAGGTCTCGATCTCGCGCGCCTCGAGCGGACCGCCGCGGCGCTTACGATTCAGGATCTCGTAGACGCTGAACTCATTCATCGCGCGGTAGCATAGCCGACCGATGCGTGCAGTCGTTTTATTGAGCGGCGGAGTCGATTCCGCAACCGTGCTGGCGATCGCGAAACACGAAGACCGAACGTGCCATGCCATCTCGTTCACCTACGGACAGCGCCACGAGATCGAGCTCGCCGCGGCGCGGCGCGTGGCGCAATCGATCGGCGTAGAAGAGCACATCGTCTATCCGCTCGATCTCCGCCTCTTCGGCGCCAGCGCGCTCACCAGCGATATCGCTGTGCCGAAGGACGCGGTCGGCGCGCCGGGCATCCCGGTCACTTACGTTCCCGCCCGTAACAGCATCTTCCTCTCCCTCGCCCTCGGATTCGCCGAATCGCGAGCGGTGCAGGAGATCTGGATCGGCGTCAACGCGCTCGACTACAGCGGCTATCCCGACTGCCGCCCGGAGTTCATCGATGCGTTCCAGCAGGTGATCCTCAAAGGAACTCGCAGCGGGATCGAAAAACATGAGCCGCGACTCATTGCACCGCTGATTCAGATGACCAAAGCGCAGATCATCAGTCGCGGCGTCGAGCTCGGCGTCGACTACTCGCTGACGCATTCGTGTTATGACCCTGATGCGGACGGGCGCGCGTGCGGTCACTGCGACTCCTGCATCCTGCGGCGGCGCGGATTCGAGGAGGCAGGCGTGCCCGACCCGACTGTGTACCGATGAAAGCACACGCGAGAGAGGCGCAGATCGAGATCGATGCGAGCCCTGAAGAGGTCTTCGATCTGATCCACGACTACGACCGTCGTCTCGAGTGGGATCCGTTTCTGAAGGAAGCGCGGCTGCTGGGAACGTCGCAGGCCGGCGTCGGCGCAGTCTGTCGCTGCGTCGCGCGCAACGGTTTCGGTGGATTAGCGATGGAAGCGGTTTATGTCAGTTTTGACAGACCAGATGTCGCGGCGGTGAAGATGGTCAAAGGCCCCTGGATCCTCCGATCGTTCGCGGCCACCTTAAAGCAGGAACGAATCGAGGGGAATCGGACTCGCGTGACCTACCGATACAACTTCGAGACGCAGCCGGCCTGGCTGAGCGGCATCTTCGATCTCATCTGCCGCTGGATGTTCTCCAGCGAAGTTCGGAACCGGCTTCGGCATCTGAAATTGTTTCTGGAGCGCAAGACGTTGCCGGCGTAGATGCGCGTCACCGAGATCTTCCACTCCATCCAGGGCGAGTCATCGCACGCCGGGCGGCCATGCGTCTTCGTTCGCCTGACCGGATGCAACTTGCGCTGCCGGTGGTGCGACTCGGAATACACGTTCACGGGCGGCGAGCGGATGGAGCTCGACGACGTCATCGGACGCGTGAAGAGCTACGGCACGAAGCTGGTCGAGATCACGGGAGGCGAGCCGCTGGCGCAGCAGGAAGCGTTCGAGTTGATCAAACGACTCTGCGATGATGGCTTCGAAGTGCTGATCGAAACTTCAGGCTCGATCGATATCACGCCGGTCGACGAGCGCGCGAAGATCATTCTCGACGTGAAGTGTCCTGGATCAGGCGAGATGGAAAAGAATCGCTGGGAGAATATCGATCAACTGGGGCCGCATGACGAGATCAAGTTCGTGATCGCCGATCGCGCTGACTACGAGTGGGCGAAGAAGATCATCGCGGACATGCATCTCGATCGCTGGACGGTTCTCCTGTCACCAGTGTGGGGGGAGTTGGACATGAAGTCGCTCGCCGAATGGATGCTCGCCGACCGCGTGCCGGCGCGATTCCAGACGCAGTTGCACAAACATATCTGGGGAGCGGATGTACGGGGAGTATGAGCACCACTCTATCCTGAGGCGCGGAGCGCCGAAGGATTCGCTCTGCCTCGGCATAGACTGCCGGTATGAAAAAACCGACACTCGATCACATCGGCATCGCCGTTCGTTCGATCGATGACGCCGAGATCTACGCCGCCCTCGGCCTGGCCATCGACGAGATCGAGCGCATCGAGAAACAAGGCGTGAAGGCAGCGTTTCTCTCGGTCGGCGACGCGAATCTCGAGTTACTCGAGCCGCTCTCCCCCGACTCGCCTGTGGCGAAGTTCATCGAGAAGCGCGGCGAAGGTATCCATCACATCTGCTTGCGCGTCGACAACATCGAAGAGCACCTGGCGCGATTGAAAGCTCGCGGCTTCCGCCTCATTAATGAGGCGTCGGTGCCTGGCGCGCACGGATGTCGCGTCGCATTTCTGCATCCGGCGGCGGGCCACGGCGTCCTGATCGAGCTGAGTGAGAAAGCCGAATGATTGAAGGCTTCGAGCCCTCGGCTCTGGTGATCGTCAATCTCGTCAATCCGAAGGAGAAGTTCTTCGGCGTCCTTGCGGCGTTGTCGCCGGCCGGCGTGACGATCCGCGCGATCAACCTCGATTCATTTGATGATTGGATCCATCAGCTTGCGCGCGACGAGGAGCCGAGTCTCGACCTCGTGACGATGTTCGTGCCGCTCTTTCGCGTCGAGCGAATCTTTCTCGACGAGCCATCGGGCGCGATCAAGTCGTACTCGCAACGCTTCGAGGATGTCGTCGGCCAAACACTCCACCAATATCTCGGCGTGACCAACGGCGGTGGGCTGCGCTCCGTATGATATGGTCCGGAGAAGGGTCGTAGGTGTCAGGTCGTAGGTGCCGGGCGCCTTGACGCGAAAAGGCCCACGATACCTACGACCCGATACCCACGACCTTTCCGCTATGGAGGAATCTCGTCGTTGAAATGCAAAACCATCATCGCCGGCATGCTTATCATCCTCGCGCTCGCCGCCGGCTGCGGTAAAGAAGAGGAATACAACGAGCCCGAGGCGTTCGCGTTCATCCCCTATCCGGGTGCGCGTTACCTGGGGCAGATCACCGAGGCGACGCGGCAGG
>DASYUK010000350.1:0-18133 GCA_036001325.1 Thermoanaerobaculia bacterium | reverse complement strand
GGAGTTTGCCCTTTCGCGTGACCTCTTGTTGTGCTACGTAAAACGCGACAGAGTACGGTTATCTTCCTACGGCTGAGTCGTTTAGCGGACTCGGCCTCAGTGCCGCACAGCTCGCCTTCGGCTCCAGAGCGGCAGCACGGCTGCCGCACCCCAGACTACGGCGCCACGAGCCCCTTGTACGTGTCGGGCCGTCGATCGCGATAGAACTGCCACGTGTGCCGCACTTCGCGGATCTTGTCGAGATCGAGCTCCGCGGTCACTAGCGCATCCTTGTCGCGGCTGGCGATCGAAACGATCTGTCCGCGCGGATCGCAGAAGTAGCTCTGCCCGTAAAACTCGCCGATGTTCCACGGCGCCTCGTATCCGACACGATTGATCGCGCCGACGAAGTAGCCGTTGGCGACTGCATGCGCGGGTTGCTCGAGCTTCCAGAGATACTCGGACAATCCTGCGACAGTCGCTGACGGATTCAGCACGATCTCCGCGCCATTGAGTCCGAGCTCGCGCGCGCCTTCGGGAAAGTGACGGTCGTAGCAGATGTAGACGCCAACTTTCGCATACTGCGTGTCGAAAACCGGATAGCCGAGGTTGCCGGGACGGAAGTAGTACTTCTCCCAGAAGCCGGGGGCGGTGTGGGGGATGTGATTCTTGCGATACTTGCCGAGGTAGCTGCCGTCGGCGTCGATGACGGCGGCGGTGTTGTAGTAGACGCCGCTCGACTCCTCTTCATACAGAGGAACGACGATCACCATCTTGTATTTCTTCGCGTACTCCTGCATCAGCTTCGTCGTCGGACCATCAGGGATCCGCTCGACGGCGTCGTACCAGCGCGGGTTCTGCTCGGCGCAGAAGTACGGACCGGTGAAGATCTCCTGCATGGAGAGGATCTGCACGCCTTCTTTTCCGGCCTGATCGATGTATTTGAGCGTGCGCTCGACCTGCGCGTCACGAATCTTCTCGATCGGCTCGGTCGTCGGCGCCGCCAGTGAGGTCTGAATCAGACCGCATTTCACGATTCGGGGCATGGGCGATTTCTCCTGGACCTGTCGGTGAGCGGAAAGCTTACATCATCGCGGTGAGTTGAACAGTCCTCTCTTCAAGAACTGCCCCTGTCCCGGCTTGCCGACGTACTTCCCCTCGTCGATGACGACGCGTCCGCGCGACAGCACGGTCTTCGTTACGCCCTTCACGCGCATCCCTTCGTAGCAGGAGTAGTCGACGTTCATGTGATGCGTCTTTGCGCTGATCGTCATCTCTTCTTTCGGATCGAAGATGACGATGTCGGCGTCGGAGCCGACGGCGATCGTTCCTTTGCGCGGGAACAATCCGAAGATCTTCGCCGGCGAAGTCGAGGTGATCTCAACGAAGCGGTTCACGCTGATCCGTCCGCCGGCCACACCTCCGTTAAAGACGAGACTCATCCGATTCTCGACACCCGGGCCGCCATTCGGGATCTTCGAGAAGTCATTCTTCCCGAGCTCTTTCTGATCTTTGAAGCAGAAGGGGCAGTGATCCGTGGAAACAACCTGCAGATCATTCATCTGCAGACCGTGCCACAACTTCTCCTGGTTCCACTTCTCGCGGATGGGCGGAGTCATGACGAACTTCGCCCCTTCGAATCCCGGCTGCTCGTAGACGCTGTAGTCGAGGAAGAGATACTGCGGACAGGTTTCGGCGTACGCCGGGACGCCCATGTCGCGCGCTCGTTGCACTTCCTGCAGCGAGTCATCACAACTGAGATGAACGATGTAGACCGGCGATCCGGCGATCTCCGCGAGCGCGATCGCTCGATGCACGCCCTCAGCCTCCGCCTTCGTCGGCCGCGTGAGCGCGTGATACTTCGGCGCTGTCTTTCCCTCGGCGATGGCCCGCTTGACGATCACATCGATGACGACGCCATTCTCGGCGTGCATGCAGATCAGCCCGCCCTTTTCGCCGGCGGTCATCATCGCTTTGTAAATCGTTCCGTCGTCGACGAGGAAAACGCCGGGATAAGCCATGAACAGCTTGAAGCTCGTGACGCCCTGATCAATACAGCTCTTCATCTCCGCGAGGCGATTATCGGGAAGATCGGTACAGATGAGGTGGAAGCCGTAGTCGATTGATGTTGTGCCGTCGGCCTTCTTGTGCCACGCGTCGAGCGCCTCGTTCAGCGCCTGCCCTTTGTATTGCACCGCGAAATCGATAATGGTGGTGGTGCCGCCGAACGCGGCCGCGCGCGTGCCGGTCTCGAACGTATCGGATGCCGAGGTGCCGCCGAACGGCAGCTCCATGTGTGTGTGGGGATCGATGCCACCGGGCATCACGAGCCGGCCTCGAGCGTCGATCGTGCGATCGGCCTCAACATCGATCTTCTTTGCGATCATGGCGATCTGCTCGCCATCGATGAGGATGTCGGCGTTGTAGTCATCGACCGCGGTCACGACGCGACCGTTCCTGATGATCGTCCTCATGAGAACGCTTCCTCCTGCGAGCGCGAATCATACGGCATGCGGGCGCGCGAGTTGCGTGCTAGATCGTGGGAGGATGACTATGAGAACAAAACCCATTGTGTTGTTGTGTCTTGCAGTGCTTCTGGCGTCATGCTCGATGAACACGATGACTTCATCCTCGTCGTTGCCCGGGACAACCATCGTCTACAGCGACGCGGACATCGCGGGCATCGTCCGCACAGCGAATCAGGGAGGAGTCGATCAGGGACAGGTCGCGACATCGCGGGCGAACTCCGACGAAGTGCGCGCCTTCGCTCGAATGATGGTGAGCGATCACAGCAAGGCCCTCACTCAGGCCGACGATCTCTTCTCGCGCGTGAACATCACGCCGAACGACAATGACCTGACGCGGACCCTGGCGAGCAATTCTCAGCAGACAGTGAGCTCGCTCAACACGTACTCAGCAGCAGACTTCGACAAGAAGTACATCCAGTCGCAGATCGACATCCATCAGTGGCTGTTGAATTCTCTCGATTCGACGCTGATCCCGTCGGCTCATAACCGGCAGTTGCGCGATTTCCTGCAGACGCAGCGATCCGCCGTGGCGATGCATCTCGATCGCGCCAAACAGATCCAGCAGACGCTCGGAAGCTGATTCCGATGGGGACGTCGTGTTCGCACGACGTCCTCGCATGGTCGATCTATGAAGATCACGAGTTCCGCATTCCGCGATGGCCAGGCGATTCCCGCGAAGTACACTTGCGACGGCCAGGACACGATTCCGCCGCTGCAGTTCGAAGCGGTTCCTGAACGAGCTGCATCGTTGGCGCTCATCATGGACGACCCCGATGCGCCGAAAGGGACGTGGGATCATTGGGTGGTCTGGAACATTCCACCGAAGACGACCGAGGTCGCTGAGGGAAAGGCGCCACAGGGAGTCGTCGGGAAGAATAGCTGGGGGAAAACTGCGTGGGGCGGTCCATGTCCGCCCGACCGTCAGCACCGCTACTTTTTCAAGCTCTACGCGCTCGATGCGCAGCTCAACCTCTCCGGCGGCGCGGGGAAAGCTGACGTGGAGAAGGCGATGAAAGGGCACGTACTCGCCGACGCGCAGCTCATGGGCGTCTACGACCGCAAGCGCTGATCAGCGGATCGGAGTGCGCTGCTGCAGTTCGATGCGTTCGTCGCTGCGGATGAACACCGTCATCGCCTGAGCAGGAGCGATTTTCTCCGACGATCGCCACATTCGATGACGCGATGCATCGAAGTCGATCGTGATGTGGTCGCCGGAGGGAACGCTCACGACGCGTGTCGCGGACGGATGAAGCTCACCGAGAGCGAACTCCCGTCCGCCCGTGGTCACTTTCAGATCGCGCACCAGAGCGCCCTGATTGATGATCACCACGCGCGCGGGGTAACTGCCGGCCCACCACGTGACGCCGAGGACGCCGGCGAGCGCGAGGGCGATGAACCAGAGCATTCGCCGCGAGATCACGGCAGCGATCTTAATCGTGTCGTGCGGGCCGGATTACCGTTTCGCCGCGGCCTTCTTGATCACGGCCGCGGCCGCGCGCGCGTCTTCCTTCGTCTCGAATCCGAAGATCGCCGAATACTTTCTTCCGACGACCTGCGCGACAAGGAAACTCATGTTGATGCCCGCGTCGGCGACGCTGCTGGCGAAACGATGGCCCAGACCGGGACGGTCATCGCCTTCGACGATGAGCGCCGGGAACTCGGCGGGACTGAGTCCGGCCTGCTGCGCTGCGGCGATCTGCTTTTTCCCGGCAACGGGAAAGATTTCCACGGCGGCCTTCGACTCATCGCCGGGATACCGATAGCCCATCACCACGCGGAAGTTCGCTCCCGCTTCGGTGAGTGGCGCAAGCGTGCTCGCCATCGTTCCCGGCCGGTTCTCGACTTCTCGTCGCCAGAGAGTGATTTCTTTGACTGCGATCGCCATGACGAATCTCCTGCGTTTGAATGAATCATTGTTTGACCGGCCCGAGCGTTTCGTCGAGCCATTCGTTGACGGTTTGGATCGCCACTTCCACCGGAGGAATATGACCCCCTTCAAAGATCACTTGCTTTTTCGGTTCGGGAAAGAGATCGAACAACGGTTGCCCTTCGGTGCGCAGCGGACTGGCCTCGTCGTAGCGCCCCTGGAGCAATAATTTCGGCTCGCTGACTCGGGGGGCGAAGTTGACTCGGCTTGCGGCGGCAGTCACGGTCAAATCGCGGGCCCGAACGCCGGCGCCGAGATATACAACCGATGCGTACCGGTGATCGACGGCCGCGAGGACGATGCCCAGATTAGCGCCGGCGCTCGGAGCGACAAGCCCGATCTTTTTGGAATCGATGTCGTGACGCGTCTCCAGATAGTCGAGGCCGCGGCGCAGATCCGTTATCTGCGAAATGATGTAGTCCGCATATTCCGGCGAGCGCGAGTCGGGCTCGACGAAGTTTGCGGGATGCTTTCGTTCGAGATAGCCCTCCAACACCACCCCGAAGACAGCCCGGCCGGCGCGAAGGAACGGCCGCGTTCGCAACTGGAGGCTTCGCAGAAGCGGATTGATTCCATTCGACACATCGCTCGGCGGAACGTAGTGAATCACCTGCAGTGGTCTCGGGTAATTCTTTGGAAGAAACAGGTACGCGGTGACCGCCTTGGCGTCGGCTCCGAGATAGCTGACCGTTTCGCATGACCACTCTTCGGTGTCGTTCACGGCGATCGTCCGAGGGTTCAGCGGACCGGCGGGATAGTCATACTGGGCACGAAGTTTGGCGAACGCGTCGTCCGACACGGGCTGGTAATGTGGCACTTCGACCGCACTGGACAGCGCGAAGCTGCCTTGATCGTCTCGCGTTGGCTGCAGCTCCTTGACGCATCGGAATCCGAGCTTCGGACTCGAGTAGAAGCCTGGAAACGAGCCGGTATATCCAAACGCGTAGATCTGATCGTCCCACCCTCCGCCACGAACGGCGAAACCGGGATCCTTCGCATTGCGGCACCATTCGCTCACATTGCCGGCCATGTGATAGGCGCCGGCGGGACTGATCCCGAACGGCATCGAGTCGACCGGCATCGAATCGCGCGACGCAAAATTCGCGCGCAGTGTCACATCGGTCCCAACAGGAGCTACGCCCCACGGCAACGTCGTGCCGTACGATGTCCCTCCCGGCTGGCGTGCGGCCTTTTCCCACTGATAGACGGTCGGAAGCTTTTTGCCCCGCCACTCCGCGTAGGCTGCTGCTTCGTACCACGTGATCCCGCTGACAGGATGCTTCTCGCGCCCGGCCGGGGGTTCCTGTGATGCCCATCCACGTGGAGCATTCATGCCGGTCGTGTCGCGAAAGTTCGCCACGGCCTCTTCGAAGCTGAGCGCTCGACCATCGTTGACAAACGGGCGCTTCCACAGATCGCGACGGCGATAGCCGCCGGCGTGTACGAACTGAGCGAAATCGTGGTTGCTCACTTCGTACCTGTCGATGAAGAAATCGTCGAGGCGTACTTTTCGATCGGACGGCCGGTACCCACCGGCCATTGAATATTCGCCGCCCGGAACGAAAACCATGTCGGGCGGCACATCGCTGCGCTTCAGGAGTTTCACATCCACGACCGGCGATGGTCGCGGCCACTCCATCATGGCTACGAAAACCGGGCCCGCCGAAACCGGCCGCGTCATCGGCGCGTAGCCGTCTTTCTCTACGTGAACGATGTAGTCGCCCCGGGCCAGTCGATAGGCACGAAGCGGAGTCGTTCCGATGAAAACGCGCGGTGATTCTTTCGGCGGATCGAACCGTTGCAGAGAGACGCGCGCACCGGTGGGATCGCTCGTCACCGTGAGAGCGTCCGATACTCGTGCGATCAATTGACCGAGTCGTTCGTCGCCGCGCAACTTCGGAGCAATCGCGGCGGCGAGATCGAACGCTTCGAAGTAACGCCGATCGGCGGCGAGCTTCTCCGCCCGATCCAAATCCCGGCGCGCCTGCTCGGTGCGAAATCTGTCCATCGCGTACCACACGACGAAGGCGATGACGGCAAGAGCGGCGATGATCGCGGCCAGGCGCGCGCTGCGAGAAGGGCGTGATCCTGCGGCGGTTGAACGCGATTCGGTTGGACGCGCTGCCTCCTGCGAGATCTGACGACTGATCCGGCGCAGCTCATCGCGCAGCTCCGCTGCGGTGTAACGCTGCTGCGGATCTTTGGTCAACGCGCGGGAGATCGTTTGCTGCAGTTGCGGAGGTGTTGTGTCGGTCAGCGGTGGCGGTTCCTTCGAGAGGATGGCCACCATCAGGTCGCTGCCCGTGGCTCCCTCGAATGGTGCGCGTCCCGACACCATCTCGTACATCACGACGCCGAGGCTGAACACGTCGCTGCGGCCGTCAACGGTCTGTCCGCGCAACTGCTCCGGCGACATGTAGCCGATCGTGCCGACGATGATGCCGGGTTGCGTTTTCGCGATCGTGGTGCCGTCACTGTCACTGGGGCTGATCAATTTGGCCACGCCGAAATCGAGAACCTTCACATGGCCGTCAGGCCGGATCATGACGTTGTCCGGCTTGATGTCGCGATGCACGATCCCCGCGGCATCCGCGGCCGCGAGAGCCTCGGCCACCCCTTCGCTGATATCGACCGCCTCTTCGATCGAGAGAGGTTGCGTCAGCCGGCTGCGCAGCGTCCGTCCCTCGACGTATTCCATGGCGATGAAGCGCAGGCCGTTCACCTCACCGATGTCGTAGAGATGCGCGATGTTGGGATGATTCAGCGCGCACGCGGCCTTGGCTTCCTGCTCGAAACGGCGGATTCGCGCGGGATCGCCCGACTCACTCTCCGGCAGCATCTTCAGGGCCACTGTTCGACCGAGCTCCAGATCGCGCGCGAGATAGACCTCGCCCATCCCTCCCGCACCGAGAAGACGTTCGACTTCATAGCGGTGAAGCCGCGTACCGGGGGCAACCTGCATCGGAGTTGCGGGAAATTCTACGCCGGATACTCCGGTCAGACGGTTGCGAACGCGGCGTCGAGCGCCGAGGCCAGCTCGTCGATGTCGCTCTTCGTAGTGCACGAGTCGTTTGGGAGCTACATCGCGCAGGTCGCCGAAGTTTCCGTGTCGAAGAAAGGCGAAGTCAAAGTGCACCGCATGGTGTGCGCGATCGACTGCGGGCCGACCGTGAATCCCGCACGATCCGCGCGCAGATGGAAGGCGCGGTCGTATTCGGCCTGACAGCCGCGCTTTACGGTCAGATCACGTTCGAGAAGGGGCGCGTGCAACAGCGAAACTTCCACGATTATCAGATGCTGCGGATGAACGAGATGCCGGTGGTGGAAGTGCACATCGTACCGAGCAACGAAAAGATGGGCGGCGTCGGCGAACCAGGTGTGCCGCCGGTTGCTCCCGCAGTCTGCAACGCGATTTTCGCCGCGACAGGAAAGCGGATCCGGCGTTTGCCCATCCGCGCTGAAGAGCTGAGAGCGTAAAGGAGGTTTGTCATGGAGTGGATCACGCTCGTTGCCGCTCTGCTGCTGCCGCCCGCCTCACATCCTGCAAAAACCCAGCGCGACGACGCCGCCGCACGAGAGGCATTCCGCGCCGCGTATACGGTCTTGACGCATCCGCGCTGCATGAATTGTCATCCCGCGGGCAACGCGCCGCTGCAGGGCGACGACAGTCACGTTCATCTGCAAAGCGTCAAGCGAGGCGCGAAAGGACACGGCAAGTACGGCATGAAATGCGACACGTGTCATCAGGACACGAATTTCCCCGGCGCAAACATGCCGCCTGGCGTCCGCGACTGGCACAATGCCGCTGCCCGCGGTGAAGCTGGTCTTCGAGGGGAAATCAGCCGGTGAGCTCTGCCGGCAAATGAAAGATCCGGCGCGCAATGGTCGAAAGAGTCTTCACGGTGTCATCGATCACCTCGAGACTCCGCTGGTGAAGTGGGCGCAGCACGCCGCCAATGAGCTACGCTGAATTTACGCAGAAGATGCGCGAGTGGGTTGATCAAGGCGGCGCCTGCCCGGAGTAATCCAGCAACCGACCGGTTGCTGCTCCGTTGATCGCGCACGCGACGCGGGGTGTAGAAATTGTCACTCCAATTATGGAGACCAGTCGATTACAATCTCCGACGTCGTTACGCAAGGGCGCGATCCTCGTTCATGCAGTGTGTGGTGACATGGTTCCGCTGGATCTAGAGGAACGGAATGTGTTTGAAACGAGAGATTCGTCGTCTTGCACTTCTTTTTGCACTGGTGCCTGCGAGCTTGTGGGCGCAGCAACAGGCGCAGCGCCCTCCAGAACAGCCCGGTGAACTCGTCAATCTCGACCTGAAGGCCCTCATGAACCTCGAGGTGACTTCGGTGTCGAGACGTCCGGAGCGACTGTCGGATGCGGCGGCATCAATCTTCGTGATCACCGGCGACGAGATCCGCCGATCCGGCGCCACGAACCTCGCCGAGGCGCTCCGCCTGGCCCCGAGTCTGGACGTCGTCGAGGTCAGTGCCAGCGCCTACACCGTCAGCGCGCGCGGCTTCATCAACTCCGCGGCCAACAAGCTCCTGGTGCTGATCGACGGCCGCGCGGTGTACACGCCCCTTTTCTCCGGCGTCTTCTGGGATGTGCAGGACGTACCCCTCGAAGACATCGACCGCATCGAGGTGATCTCAGGACCGGGCGGGACACTCTGGGGCGTCAACGCCGTCAACGGCGTGATCAACATCATCACCCGCTCCGCGAAAGATACTCAGGGGGCCCTCCTCGCGGCGGGCGGCGGCAACCGCGAAACGATCGGTGTCTTGCGCTACGGCGGCGGGACCGGCGCGGACGGCGACTACCGTGTTTATGCCAAACACTTCAACCGCGGTCACACGAAAACTGCCAACGGCACTGTGAAGGACGACGCGTGGCATAAGAATCTGGCCGGCTTCCGGTTCGATTGGGAGCGCGCGGCCGATGAGCTCATGATCCTAGGCACCGCGTATAAAGGCTCCGAAGGTCAGCCGCTGCCAGGGACGATCGTCACCGGTGCGCGCTTCCCGCTCGGAGTGATCTCGATCTCCGGAGTGAACCTCACGGCGCAGTGGAAACGACGCTTCGACAGTGGGTCAGGGATCACCGTCCAGGGCTACTTCGACAGAACGGAGCGTACGGTTCCGCCCACGTTCGGCGAAAAGTTGAACATCTTCGACGTGCAATTCCTTCACACGTTGCGGCTCGCGCGTATCCACAACGTGGCATGGGGCGCAGAATACCGGTACGGCGTGGACCGCGTCACTAACAGCGTGTATATCGCGTTCCTGCCGGCAAATGTGAATCAGAAGTGGGCGGCCATATTCGCGCAGGACGAGATTGCGTTGCGCAAGGGTCTGCGACTGAGTGTCGGAGTCAGGAGTGAGCGCAATGACTACACGGGGAATGAATTCCTTCCCAACGTGCGGCTCGCTTGGAATGTTGCGCCCGATCACCTGCTGTGGAGTGCCGCTTCGCGGACAGTGCGAGCACCGTCGCGCCTCGACCGCGACACGTTCGTGCCGGGCAGCCCGCCGTTCCTGCTTACAGGAGGCCCGGATGTGATCTCCGAAACCGCAAGTGTCTACGAGATCGGATATCGCGGACAACCGGCGGCGGCGATCACGTTCTCGGTCACAGCGTTTCATTCTCTTTACGACCATCTGCGGACGCAGGAGATCGCGCCCAGCCGCAGGTCGCTCTTTTTTGCGAACGGGATTCGGGGGAATACCAGCGGTGTCGAGACATGGGGCTCATATCAGGCCGCCAGCAAATGGCGGTTGAGTGCCGGCTTCTTCGGATTGAGAGAGCATTTCGAGCTCAAGCCGGGCAGCAACGACACGGCCGGCCTCGCCGGGCTGCGGGGCCGCGATCCCAGGCGGAGTTGGCGGCTGCGCTCCTCGCTCGAGCTTCCGTGGCAAAGTGAATTCGATGTCACTGCGCGGCACGCCTCGGCGCGGTCGAATCCAACCGTTCCGGCGTATTCGGCCGTCGACCTTCGTTACGGGTGGAAACCGTACCGCGGAATGGAGGTCTCCGTGACGGGACTGAATGTGCTTGGGAAAGGACACGGCGAGTTCACCGACATCGCGACGCGCACGGAGATTGGACGCGGCATATTCATCAAATTCGTCAGCCGTTTCGGCCGGGGTTCGTAATGCGCGCTCGCCGCTTGCCACGTTCATGGATCCTGGCGGCAGGTTTGTGCGCCGCGCAGGCGCTCGGTGACGCGAAGCCGCCCGAGTATCAGGTCAAGGCGGCATTCATCTATAAATTTGCGACTTACATTCGCTGGCCGCCGAGAACAGGCGCAGAGGCGCGCTCGCCTTTTGTCATCGGTATCATCGGTCGTGACCCGTTTGGACCGGCGCTGGACGCTGTCGTTCGCGGTCAGACCGTTCAAGGGCGGCCCATTGTCGTCAGAAAGTTGCGCGGGCTGGAGCAGGCGGTTCGCTGTGATGTGCTTTTCGTCAGCTCCTCGGAGCGCGGCAATCTGCGGCAGATCTTCGAGGCGTTGCGGGGATCTCCGGTGCTTACGGTCGGCGACATGGATCAATTCGCGGAGTTGGGCGGAATGATCAATCTGGTCACCACCGAGAAGAACCAAATCCGTTTTGACATCAACAAAGGCGCCGTCGATCGTGCCGGACTCAAAGCAGCGTCGGAACTTCTTCGGCTGGCGCGGATTGTCGAGTCCCGATCGGACGGAGGGCAGCCCTGATGTCGTCTTCATCATCCATTGGACGCAAGCTCGGGTGGCTGAGCGTCGTCAGCAGCGGCGCGGCACTGCTCGCCGCAAGTGTGGCGCTGCTCTTCTTCCAGCTGCAGGAAGAGCGGAGCAGAATGCTCCGGCGATTGGAGACCATCGGCGATCTGATCGCGTTCAATAGCGCCGCCGCAGTCGATTTCAATGACGCCGAGGCGGCCAACACCATGCTCCGCTCATTGGAGACGCGGCCGGACATCATATCTGCCGGTATCGTCGTGAACGGGCGCATGTTTGCCTTCTATGGCGAGGATCTGCGCAGCGCCGATCGTGACGGTCTGCTGCGCACGACAGCGGGTTATCAACTGACGAACGACGACCTGACAGTGTTTCGACCGATCTCCTCCCACGGGCGGCCGCTCGGAACGCTATTCATCCGGTCGAGTCTCCAGGACATCGGTCAGACATGGCGGCGATTCGCTGCGACGACCGGCGTGGTCGCGATTCCGGCGCTGCTCATCGCCATCCTGATCGCCAGACTGCCGCAGCGCGCCATCGCTCGACCGATTCTCAACCTCGCTTCTCTTGCCGTCGCCGTTTCGGAGAGGAAGGACTATTCCGTACGCGCGCCCGTCGAACGGAGCGCGGCGGAGATCGAACAGCTCGTCAGCACTTTCAACCACATGCTCACCGAGATCCAGCGCCAACATGTGGAGATCCAGGCAGCACAGACAATGCTGGAACAGAGAGTCGCTGACCGCACACAGGAGCTGCATCAGCGCACCGAGCAACTGGAAGCACAGGGACGGGAGCTCGCCGCGGCGAATAAAGAACTGGAGTCCTTCTCGTACTCGGTTTCCCACGACCTGCGTGCGCCGTTGCGAGCCATCGACGGGTTCAGCCAGGCGCTCCTGTCCGGATACCCCGGCCGGACACTGGACGAGCGGGGCGTGCATTTCCTCGAACGCGTCCGCGCCGGTACACAAAAGATGTCGAACCTCATCGACGACATGCTCGATCTGGCCCGGGTCACACGCCGCACCCTCGAGCGCCGCGATGTCGATGTGACGGCCGTGTCGGAAGAAGTCGCCGCAGAACTGGCCAAACGACATCCCGATCGACATGTGCACTGTGAGATCGAGCCCAGGCTGCGCGCGTCAGCGGACTCGCAGCTCCTCACGATCGTATTTGAAAATCTCCTCGGCAACGCGTGGAAGTTCACCGGCAGTCGGAAAGATGCGCGCGTCGAAGTCGGGAAGTTGTCGAACGGCGGCAAGGCGGTCTTCTACGTGCGAGACAATGGAGCCGGCTTCGATATGGCTTACGCGGACAAACTCTTCGGCGTATTCCAACGCCTGCACGATGAGTCGCAGTTCGAAGGGACAGGAATCGGGCTGGCCACAGTCAAACGAATCATTGCGCGGCACGGCGGCTCGGTTTGGGCGGAAGCCGCCGAAGGCGCGGGCGCAACGTTCTACTTCACACTGGGAGACAACTCTTGAGCGAGCAACCGATTCTCCTCGTCGAGGACAACAAAGACGATGTGGAACTCACTCTCATGGCGTTCGCTCAAGGGAGGATCACGAATCCCGTCGTCGTCGCGCGAGACGGCGTGGAAGCGCTGGAATACGTTTTCGCAGAAGGCCGCCACGCCGGCCGCAACACGCGCGAACAACCGGTGGTCATCCTCCTCGACCTCAAACTGCCCCGCCTCGGAGGGCTGGAGGTTCTGGAACGGCTGCGCGCGGACAGTCGCACAAAATACATTCCGGTCGTGATTCTCACGACGTCGACCGAGGAGGCCGACAAGATCAGAGCCGGCGATCTCCATGTCAACAGCTACGTGCGGAAGCCCGTCAACTTCGATGCATTTTTGGAGGTCGCCCGACAGATGGGTCTTTACTGGACGTTGCTGAACGAGGCCGTTCCTCCGCGGTGGTAGTGCGGGCGTGCTTACTTGTCGAGTGTGAACGCGATGAATGAGAGGCAGCTTCGTGTTCTGATGGTGGAAGACAACGCCGCCGACGCCGAGCTCCTGGCACTCGAGCTCGAGAAGGGTGGCTATGTTCCCCATATCGTGCGCGTCCAGACGGCGGCGGCGATGCAAGCCGCTCTCAAGACAGAGAACTGGGACCTCGTTCTGAGCGATTACACGATGCCGCAATTCTCCGGTATTCACGCCCTCGAGCTGCTCAAGGGGAGCAACAAAGACATCCCGTTCATTTTGATCTCAGGAAGCGCGGGTGAAGAGATCGCCGTGCGGGCGATGAAAGCCGGCGCTGACGATTTCTTCGTGAAGGGCAAGACTGCGCTGTTACTGCCGGCGATCCAGAGAGAGCTGCGTGAAGCGGAGCTTCGATCCGAGGCCATGGCGCAGCGCGAAGAAGCTCTGGACGCGCTCTGGCACAGTGAAGAGCGCTTTCGATTACTCGTCAACGCCGTCAAGGATTACGCAATTTTTTTGATCGACCGGGACGGCCGTATCGCAACCTGGAACTCGGGTGCGGAACGCGTGACCGGATTCACGATCGACGAGGTCCTCGGCAAACCGATCTCGATGTTGGAACCGCCGGAGGAACAACCTCTGGAACAGATGTTTGGACGCATCCAACGCGAGGGAAGCGCCGAATGGGACGCCGCCGGCTTGAAGAAAGATGGCTCAAGATACCTCTCCCGCGCGTACTGCACAGCGATGCGAAACCGCAGCGGAGAGTTGCTCGGATATGTCTTCATTACGCGCGACGTAACGGAGCAGCGCAATCTCGAAGCGCAACTGGCGCAGGCGCAGAAACTCGAATCGTTAGGCCACCTGGCCGGTGGCGTCGCTCATGACTTCAACAACATGCTGATGGTCATCTTTTCGCGATGCGACCTTCTACTGCGCCAACTCGAATCCGAGAAGCAGCGTCAGTTCGTCGCCGACATTCGCGCCGCGGCGATGAAGAACCGAGATTTGACGCAGCAACTCCTGGCCGCGGCGCGCCAGCAGGTCCTCGAACCGCAGGTGGTGAGATTGAACGATGTCATCACGTCGGCGATGCAGCTTCTCGGGCCGACACTCGGTGAGCACATCGCCATCCGCACCGAGCTCGAATCATCGCTGTGGAACGTCTACGCGGATCCCGGCAAACTTCACCAGGTCCTGTTGAATCTCGCGATCAATGCCCGCGACGCGATGGCGCGCGGTGGAACGCTGATGATCGAGAGCCGCAATGTTCACGTTGATTCCGTCTACGGCCGACACCATCTCCGCTTGCGCGATGGTGACTACGTGACGCTCATCGTCAGCGACACGGGATCTGGCATCCCCAAGGAAGTCCGCGACCGCATTTACGATCCGTTCTTCACGACCAAAGAGCCGGGGCGAGGCACAGGCCTTGGGCTCGCGGTCGTTCGCGGGATCATCGAGCAGACCGGCGGGCAGATCTGGATGTACAGCGAAGAAGGGCGAGGCACAACGTTCAAGATTTTCCTTCCGCGCCATTCGGCTGACGCGACCGACGACGTTGTTCCCGACGAGAGCCTTCCCGAGCGGGGACAGGAGACGATCCTCCTTGTCGAAGATGAGGAGCTCGTGCGAGAGGTCGTCCGTGAAACGCTGGAAGAGCAGGGCTATCGGGTGATCGAAGCGCGTACGCCGGCTCACGCGTTGACGATGACCGCCGAATTCACCGATCCGATTCATCTGCTGCTGACGGATGTTGTCATGCCGGGAATGACGGGAAGAGAATTGGCTGAAGCGATGGTCGCGGGGAGACCGCAGCTTCGAGTCATCTTCATGTCGGGATACACGAGCCACGCGGTGATAGATCATGCTGCGTTGCCGGTTGGAGCGCGGTATCTCGAAAAACCGTTCCTGATGTCGGTGCTGCTTCGCACGATCCGAGCGGCACTCGACGATGCATAAGGTTGCGGCGGCGCCTGGCGACGCTGGAGCGAGAAGATGCGCGAGTGGGCTGATAAAGGCTGCGCCTGCCCGTGATCAACGCAGCGTAGCCGGATACGCGGCCAGGTCGAGCGAACTTACTTCACCGCTCGAGCTTCGTTGAGGCCTGGTCGTATCTCAGCGATGTCGACAGCCCGAATGATGTCACCTTGCGCGGCGGGGTTCGTATACGTGATGGGTTGGAGTTTAGCGGCCATACGCACAGCATTTACGGTGACAGCGAGAGCGGCGATGATCGCAGCCAGGCGCCTGCTGCGAGAAGAACTTGATCCTGCGGCGATTGAACGCGATTCCGTTGGACGTGCTGCCTCCTGCGAGATCTGACGACTGATCCGGCGCAGCTCGTCGCGCAGCTCCGCTGCGGTGTAACGCTGCTGCGGATCTTTGGTCAACGCGCGGGAGATCGTTTGCTGCAGTTGCGGAGGTGTTGTGTCAGCCAGCGGTGGAGGTTCCTTCGCCGTCACTCTCACTGGGGTGGATCAATTTGGCCACGCCGAAATCGAGAACCTTCACGTGGCCGTCAGGCCGGATCATGACGTTGTCCGGCTTGATGTCGCGATGCACGATCCCCGCATCGTGCGCCGCCGCGAGAGCCTCGGCCACTCCTTCGCTGATGTCGACCGCCTCTTCGATCGAGAGAGGTTGCGTCAGCCGGCTGCGACAGCGTCCGTCCCTCGACGTATTCCATGGCGATGAAGCGCAGGCCGTTCACCTCACCGATGTCGTAGAGATGCGCGATGGTGGGATGATTCAGCGCGCACGCGGCCTTCGCTTCCTGCACAGCGCTGAAGGCGCGTACCGGGGGCGACCTGCATCGGAGTTGCGGGAAATTCTACGCCGGATACTCCGGTCAGACGGTGGCGAACGCGGCGTCGAGCGCCGAGGCCAGCTCGTCGATGTCGCTCTTCGTCGCGATCAGCGGCGGGCTGAGACGGACATCGCCCGAGCGATCGGCTGTCTTATTGCAGCTTGTACTAGTACAAACGCCGCTAAACGATGCCCCCTATCGTCTCGTGCGCGCGGCGATCCAGATGACCGTCGTCAGCACACCGCACGCGGCTGAGAGATGCTTGAGCGTGTGGCCGCTGATCGTCTGGCGGAGGGCGTGATAGATCCGGCGATCCCACAATTCGAAGAGCTTCGCGGCGGTGTAGGAGCCGGCGATGACGATCATCGCGGCGGTCTGGCCACTGTAGCGAGGCCTCTCCGCGAATAGCAGCGCGACGATGACAACGAGCGGGAAGAATTGCGCCCAACCGTAGGGCCGGAGATCGTCGAAAGCGCGCCACCACGCCACGCCGGCGACCCCGATCAAAAGGAGCGCTGGAAGAAGCCACGCGGCGCCGTCGATGGACTCGTGCGCGAGCATGGCCAGAAAACTCATGAATGCGATGACGATTCCGAGCCGGTCATAGACCAGAGTGGTGTCGTTGGGACGCAGATGGTAGATCAGCGAGCCGATAGCGGTGAGAATCGTTCCGATGAAGAACACGATCGCGTCGGTCCTTTCGAATGAGGAGATGAATGCGGCGCCGGGAGTGATGACCAGTCCCGCGACTCCGATGCCGATGAATGGCAGGTTGGAAAGAACGTCGAACGAGTTCGGGACGCCGCGGATGAGAGCGCGCTGATCGGCGAAGTCGTGATACCACTGCGGCTGTGGAATCCGCGGGACGAAGATCATGACGCCGGCCAGCGTCACCGGTGCGAGGATCGAGAGCCAGGCCACAGCTCCCACAATCTAGCACTCAATCCGAGCCTGGAAACGTGAGCCACTTTCCACGCGCAAAATAGTAAACGGTTGAAGCCTTGTCTTCGAAGGAATCATCGATTCCCTCGTGGCTGATCCGAGGTGGTTTCCAACCTCGGTATGCAAAGTGTGCCCGCATTCCCTGAGGCGTCGCCACCGAGATGATTCGTGAGAATCCGATTTGTCCAAGGCCGAGACCTTGCAGAAAGATGAAGTCGTGCTGGCGCGCGAGATCGGCAAACGGCACACTGTCGCCATGACGGAAAACGAGGATTGACGACACTCCATTTCTCGAGCAGAGGACGGCCCAATCTTTTTCGGACGAGCCCGTGAAGTAACCGCTGATGACGTTCTGCGGCGGCCTGGCACCATACGGTTGCGGCACGCTGCAAGCGCTCTTGCTCAGATATTCGCGAACGGTCACCGGAAGCTGTGGAAACTTGTCAGCTTTCAGTCGCTTGATATTCCGCTCGGCGCGTTTCCAGTCCTCGGCTTGGAATGTGTCCTGCGCGTGTGAACTGAACGAAACGAGCGGAAGGAACAGAGTAATGAATACCGCGTGTTGCATTTCTCATCGGCTGCCAGTTAGGCCGCGCGATACCTCAAAAGGCTGATACCAAATACGATCATGAACGCCGGAAGAAGGTAGTTGTTGAAGGCGCGTACCGGGGGCAACCTGCATCGGAGTTGCGAGAAATTCTATGCCGGATACTCCGGTCAGACGGTTGCGAACGCGGCGTCGAGCGCCGAGGCCAGCTCGTCGATGTCACTCTTCGTCGCGATCAGCGGCGGGCCGAGACGGATCACGTTGCCGAACAGACCACCCTTGCCGATGAGCACTCCGCGACGCCGCGTCTCTTCGAATACTTTGAGGACCGCTCCGGGCGCGGGTTTCTTCGTCTTGCGATCCTCGACGCACTCGATCGCCTGCATCAGTCCCATGCCGCGGACGTCGCCGATGACGGGATACTTTTCTTTCAGCGCTTCGAGTTTCTCGCGGAGATACGCACCGACGACAGCCGCGTTGCGCGGCAATTCGTGTTCGTCGATGTGGCGAATCGTGGCCAGCGCGGCGGCTGAGGAGACAGGATTGCCGCCAAATGTCGAGAACGTGAGACCCGGATACGCGCTCGAGATCTCGTCGGTCGTGACTGTCGCACCGATCGGCGACCCATTCGCCATTCCCTTCGCGAAGGTCATCACGTCGGGGACCACATCCCAATGTTCGATGCCGCACATCTTGTCGCCCGTGCGCCCCCAACCGCTCTGCACTTCGTCGGCGATGAAGATGCC
>DASYUK010000349.1:0-9361 GCA_036001325.1 Thermoanaerobaculia bacterium | reverse complement strand
CAGCGTGCGAATCCCGCCGCCGACGAACATCGGATCGATCCGCTTCTGCTCGATCAGCGACGCGAGAGCGGTGGAGATCACCTGCGGCAGGTGACTCGTGAATGCCATCGCTTCGTCGTGCTCTTTCGGATCGACGACGATCTGACGCGCGCCGATCGTCTCGATCATCGCTCGGACCGCGGGTTCGTCGCGGCTCACGAACCAGGGCTTTCCGGCGAACAGATCGGCCTGCGCGTTTTCGAGTCCACTCTTGTCCGATCCCGCGAACGGATGACCAGCGACATAGTGTTTGAACGGCATCATCACGCTGCAGGTTGTCGTGATGATCTTCGCGTCCGGTTTCATTCGCGTGGCGACATCGACAGGCGTGGCAATGACGAGGAGTTCGCCGCCGGCGTCTTCGACCCTCTCATCGGCAGCGCCGGCCGATCGAGCACGCGCGGCATCGACGTACGGATCGACATAGCGCACGTGCCACTCGGATCGCCGCAGCGCCATCCCGATCGACCCGCCGATCAGCCCGAGTCCTGCGATCGTGACGCTGCTGGCCATCGCGCGCGATTGTCGCACTTACAATGTCCCCGTGGTTGCCCCTGACGACATCCTCGGCTACTACCGGATGATCGAGAAGATCGGCGCCGGCGGGATGGGCGAGGTCTGGAAGGCCGAAGACACACGCCTCGGCCGTATCGTGGCCATCAAGATCCTTCCGCCCGCCGTGGCCGCGGATCATGAGGCCATCGGCCGCATGCGCCGCGAGGCACGCACCGCCGCGCAGATCAATCATCCGAATATCGCCACGATTTATTCATTCGAAGAGATCGGGGAGCGGCTCTTCATCGTCGAGGAGTTTGTCGAAGGGGAGCCGTTGACGAAGATGATCGCGCGCGGCGGGATCGCCGAAGCGGATCTCTGTCGCATCGGTCGCGATGTGGCCGAGGCGCTGGCGGAGGCGCATAAGAAAGGGATCATTCATCGCGATATCAAACCGGACAACATCATCGTCGCCGGACGCCGCGTGAAAGTCCTCGACTTCGGGATCGCCAAGCAGATCATTCCGCAGGCCGGCGCGAATGATCCGACGGCGTTCATGACCCAGCAGGGGATGATCATCGGCACCGTGCACTACATGTCGCCGGAGCAGGCGTTGGGAAAGACCGTCGACGCGGGCACCGACATCTTCTCGCTCGGCGTCGTGCTCTATCAGGCCGCGACCGGTCGCCTGCCGTTCAAGGGGGAGACCGTCACCGAAACCATCACGCAGATCGTGCGCGACGAGCCGCCCGATCCGGCGACACTCAATCGCTCGCTGTCGCCCGCGATCACAACGATCATCGCGCGCTGCTTGCGCAAAGCGCGCGAACAGCGATTCGCCTCGGCGGGCGACCTCGCATCGGCGCTCGATGCGCAGCTCGCGAAAGCGTCGACGGCGCCAATGACCGGCGGCGCGGCGACGAGCGCGCCGAGGGTGCTCACGGGATCGAAGTTGAAGACGGTCGTCGACGAGCCGCCGAAGAAAAGGCGATCATTCGCCTGGCTCGGATGGGTCACGGCGATCGTAGTCGGCGTGGTTGTAGCGATTGCGATCGCATCGCGGCAGCGCACTTCTCCAGCGCCGGCGCTGCAGGCTCCACTGGCGAACCCTCCCGTGGCGTCTGCACCACCATCGAGCACAGTCAGCGTGACCGCGCCGACAGTGACGATCACGCCGATCGTTCCCGAGCCGACGGCGACAGTTGCCGACGTGCCTGTCGCATCGAACGCGACGCCAAAACCGGAGCCGCCGCCAAAGACGATCGTCGAACCTGAGAAACCAGCCGCCGATCAGCTCTTTGCGGAAGGGGTGAACGAACTGGTCGCCGGCCATGATCTGAAGGCGCGGCGCGCGTTTGCTGCGGCCGTGACCGCCGACGCTCAGAACAAAAAGGCGCACCTCGGCCTGGCCATCACGAATCGCAACTGGAATCATGCGAAGCAGCTCGCGCGCGAGATCTACGGGGAGAATCCGAACGATCCTGATCTTCAGACATTGCGGCGCTTCATCCAGGAGGTCGAGCAGAAGCGTGAGCAGAAGCGCCCGTTCCGCGGCCGGCGGTTCCCGCACTGATGTTCGAGCCCATCGCCTTCGCGAGAGAGCTCATCGACATCCCTTCGCCGACGGAGCAGGAGCGCGACGCGGGAGAGTTTCTGTTCGCGACGCTAAAGCAGCTCGGCTATCGCTGCAGCCGGCGCAAGGTCGCTCCGAATCGCTTCAACGTCTTTGCGTCGCCGGGCGGGCGTCCGCGCATCCTCATCAACTCGCATTACGACACGGTGCCACCCTGGTTCGCATCTTTCGAGGACGAACAATTCATTTACGGACGAGGGGCATGCGATACGAAGGGGATCATCGCGGCGATGATCGCGGCGGGGGAGCGTCTGCGCGGCCGCGGCGTCGATGAATTCGCCTTCCTGTTCGTCGTCGGCGAGGAGACCGATTCGATCGGAGCGAAGAAGGCGAACGAGACCTTCGCGAAGCTCGGATCGGAGTATGTCATCGTCGGCGAGCCGACGGAGTCGATGTTCGCGCGAGCATCGAAGGGAGCAATGACTGTGGTCGCGCGATTTGAAGGAAGGGCCGGACACTCCGCTTATCCGGAGCGTGGTGACTCGGCCATCAACAAGCTGGTGGCCGCGGTCGCGGAGATCAACGCGATGGATTGGGGAACAGACGATGTCCTCGGCAAAGCGACTGTGAACGTCGGCGTGATCCGCGGCGGACAGAAGCCGAACATCATCGCCGGCGATGCTGAAGCGGAGATGATGTTTCGGGTCGTGAGTGAGCTCGAGGCTGTTCGCGACCGACTCGAGCCGATCTTGAAGAAGCATGGTGGACATATCGTGCTCAGTCGCGGCAACCCGCCGCAGCTCATGACGGTGCCCGATGGAGCAAAGTCGACGGTCGTCGCGTTCAACACCGATGTGCCGCATCTGAAGTCGCTGGGGAAACCGCTGCTGTTCGGACCGGGCTCGATCCTGGATGCGCACGGCCCGAATGAACACATCGCCAAAAGGGAATTGCTGGCAGCGGTGGAGACGTACGAACGAACGGTGCTCTCGCTTTTGTCATGACCGACGTCTATCTGGTCGCCGCCCTGCGCACGCCGATCGGGAAATTCGGCGGGTCGCTGGCCTCGCTCACGGCTGCCCAGCTCGGCACCGAGAGCGCCAAGGCGACGATCGCGCGCGCAGGCATCGACCCGCTCGCGATCGATGAGGTGATCTTCGGCAACGCGCGTCAGGCCGGCGTCGGGCCGAACGTCGCGCGACAGGTTGCGATCAAGAGCGGACTGCGACACGAAGTGCCGGCATACACGGTCAATCAGGCGTGCGGTTCGGGGCTGCGGGCGATCATGAACGCTGCGGATCAGATCAAGCTCGGTCGCGCCGACACGATTCTCGCCGGCGGCACCGAGTCGATGTCGAATACTCCATACCTGCTGACGCGCGTGCGGTGGGGCATGCGCATGGGCCACGGCGAGGTGATCGACGGCATGGTGCGCGACGGCTTTATGTGCCCGCTCGCCGACGAGATGATGGGCTCGACCGCGGAGACGCTGGCCGATCGTTACAAGATCTCGCGCGAAGAGCAGGATCGGTTTGCCGTCGAGTCGCAGGCGAAGGCGAAGCGCGCGTATGACGAACGTCGATTCGCGGATGAGATCGTGCCAGTCAATGGAATCGATCGCGACGAGCATCCGCGCTTCGATGCGAGTCTCGGCAGCATGGCGAAGCTCGAACCGGTGTTTCGAAAGAACGGGACGGTGCACGCGGGGAACTCATCGGGCGTCACGGATGGCGCGTCGAGCATGCTCGTCGCCAGCGCGCGTGCGATTGAGACGCACAGTCTCGAGCCGATGGCGCGCATCGTCGGTTATGCGCAGGCGGGCGTCGATCCGAAGATCATGGGCATCGGTCCGGTTCCCGCGACACGGCGGCTGCTCGAAGATGTGAAGATGTCGCTCGACGATATCGATCTCGTCGAGCTCAATGAAGCGTTCGCCGCGCAGGTGCTGGCGTGCGATCGCGAGCTGCATTTCGACCCGGCGAAGCTCAATGTCCACGGCGGCGCGATCGCCCTCGGACATCCGATCGGCTGCACCGGCGCGCGGATCACGACCACGCTGTTGCACGCGCTGCGCACGCGCAACAAGACGGTCGGGCTCGCTACGCTCTGCATCTCCGGCGGTATGGGCCTGTCGATGATTGTGGAAAGGTGCTGAGTCCTGGGTGCTGAGTGCTGAGATTCACCGATTCGCACTGTCATCTCAAGATGTCCGACGCGGCTGGGAATCTGTTGCGTGCGCGTGAGCAGGGCGTTGCAGGCTTCGTGGTTCCGGGAACGAAGCTGGACGACGCGCCGCAGGCTGTCGATATTGCGCAGCAACACGATGACGTGTGGGCGGCGGTCGGATTTCATCCGCACGAGGCGAAGGATTGCGATGACGCGGCCTTCGCGACGATCGAGAAACTCGCGAAGCATGAGCGCGTTGTCGCCATCGGCGAGATCGGTCTCGACTATCACTACATGCACTCTCCGCGCGAGACTCAGCGCGACGTGTTCGTGCGTCACCTGGCGCTCGCGAAGCAGCTCGACCTGCCGGTCATCGTGCACAACCGCGAGTCGACCGACGATCTCGTGGAGCTTCTGACCAGCGACGATGCGCGAGGGGCGCGCGGAATCCTCCACTCCTACACCGAGTCGCTCGACGTCGCGAAGAAGCTGATCGACCTCGGCTACTTCATCTCGTTCTCGGGAATCGTCACGTTCCGCAGCGCTGAAGCGCTGCGCGAAGTAGCCCGCACGCTGCCGCATGATCGCGTGCTCATCGAGACCGACACGCCGTATCTCGCCCCGGTGCCGTATCGCGGTCGCGACAACGAGCCCGCGTACGTTGTGAGAATCGCGGAGCTTCTCGCGCAGTTGTGGGGGCGCAACCTCGAAGAAGTCGCCGCGCGGACGACTGCAAATTTCGAGAGCGCCTTCGGCGTTAGACTGCCGCGATGACCGCTGCTCAGTCTATTCTGAGGAGCCGCCGCGAAGCGGCGGCGACGAAGAATCTCTGGTGCAGCCGGTGTGACCGGAGATCGTTCCGCTTCCCCTTCGCTCCGCTCAGGGTCAGCGTCAGGATAGAGTTTGCGCGATGACTCCCGACTTGTCCGTCGTCTTTCCGGTGTACAACGAGGAAGAGAACGTACCGATCCTGCTCGAGGAGATCGCGCGTGCTCTCGACGGAAAGGGATGGACCTACGAGATCGTGGCGGTCGATGACGGAAGCGCGGACCGCAGTCTGGAAGTTCTGCGCAGTCTCAAGTCGAAGTATCCGACGCTGCGCGTCATCACATTCGAAAAGAACAGCGGTCAAACCGCAGCGCTCGACGCCGGATGGCGCGCTGCGCGCGGCCGATTTGTCGTCTCCCTCGACGCCGACCTGCAGAACGATCCTGCCGACATCCCGAAGATGATGCAGCAGCTCGAGCGCAACGGTGCGGACATGGTCATCGGCATCCGCGTCAACCGTCAGGACACGTTTGCGCGGAAGGTGCAGTCACGCATCGGCAACGGCGTACGCAACTGGATCACACGCGACCGCATCACGGATACCGGCTGCTCGCTGAAGCTCGCCAAGCGCGAAGCGATCGATCGCGTGCGACTCTTCACCGGCATGCATCGCTTTCTGCCGACGCTGGTGCGCATGGAGGGATACAAAGTCATCGAGATGCCGGTGAATCACCGGCCGCGGAGGTTCGGCATGTCGAAGTACGGCGCGATGAATCGCGCGTTCCGCGGACTGGCTGATTGCCTGGCCGTGCGCTGGATGAGCAGTCGCAATCTGCGCTACAAGATTCGCGAGGAGATCTAGTGGAGTGGCATTTTCTCGATCCACGGTCCTGGCACTGGGATGCGTTGGCGATTCTCGGCTTCGCCGGACAAGCGCTCTTCGCGTCACGATTTATCATCCAGTGGATCGCGTCGGAACGACGAAAACGCAGTCACATTCCGATTCAGTTCTGGTATCTATCGCTTTGCGGCGGAATTCTCGTGACGATCTACGGCCTGCTGCGCCGCGATCCGGTCATCATCTTCGGGCAGGCTCCCGGCCTCGTGGTCTATACGAGAAATCTCGTCCTCATCCATCGGCATGCTCACAACGCAACAACGGACGACGCTGCTCCAGATCGCGCGTGATTCCATCGCCGCCGCCCTCGACGGCCGCCGTGTCGATCTCGAGAAGTACGTCATCGACGATGCGCTGCAAAAGCCGTCCGGCGCGTTTGTCACGCTGAACGACGGCGACGGTCAGCTTCGCGGGTGCATCGGCTCGATCGTACCGACCGCGCCGCTGTACCAGGCCGTGTCAGCGAGCGCGATCAACGCCGCCTTTCGCGACCCGCGCTTCTATCCCGTCAAGCGCGAAGAGCTGCCGACCCTGCACCTCGAGATCTCGGTCATGGGACCGATCGTGCGAGTCAACGACCCGAACGACATCGAGGTCGGCCGCGATGGCCTCATCGTCAGCCGCGGCCAGTACGCCGGACTGCTGCTGCCCCAGGTCGCGACGGAGTGCAAGTGGGACCGCGAAACGTTTCTCAGCCACACGTGCCTCAAGGCTGGTTTGCCGCGTGATGCATGGCGCTCCGAAGTCACCAAAATCGAGCGGTTTTCGGCTGAGGTCTTCGGCGAGCAAGTAACTGAAAATAGGTAACTTAGCAAAGTTTACAACTTGCCGCAATAACCCCCCACCCGACGGCGTTGTGGGTCATACTAGCGGATGAAAAGATCCGCTATTATTTTGATCAATATAACTATGATTGACCGTCTATCGAATCGCTGGGCCAGACTCCGGAAAACGATCCAGTCAAAGCCTCTCCTTCGCTTTCTCGGAGGGCGGGGAGCTGCCACGCTTCTCGTCGGGGCGGCTCTTTCGATCGGCGGCGTTTCCGAGGCGATGGATCATGTCCATTTCCTGGTGGAGAAGGATCTCGACGCCGTGCGCGTCGTCCGCCAGACCGGCGACCGCGAGAAGGTCGTCGCAAAGCTGAGCGGCGACTTCACCGGCAATACGGTGTTCAAGCTCTCCCAGCTCCTGCCGGAAAAGTACGTGACCCGCCAGCTCGCGCTATTCGATGATCGCTGGATCGGAGATCTCACCGAGCCGCAGCAGCCGGCGCAAAAGCATCGCAACGTCTTCGTCGAAGAGATTACGCGCCTCAACAAAGTCATCCGCAGCGAATTTTTCAGCACGGCGATGCCGTACGGCGACATCATTCACCAGAAAGCAAAAAAATATGACGTCGACCCTCTGCTGGTCGCCGCTGTGATCGAGCAGGAGTCGAAGTTCCATCGCACTGCGCAATCGCAGGTCGGCGCGCGTGGTCTCATGCAGCTCATGCCGCGCACCGGCCGCTGGATGGGCGCTCGCGATCTGTACGATGCCGAGCAGAACGTCGACGCCGGCGTGCGGTACATCAAGTATCTGCAGAGCCGTTTCGACGGAAATCTGAAGAATACGATCGCCGCGTACAACGCCGGCGAGGGCAACGTCCGCCGCTATAACGGCGTGCCACCGTTCCGCGAGACGCAGCACTACGTTCGAACCGTCCTGGGCAACTACGCCAAGCGCAACAAGCAGCTCAAGGTGTGGGAAGACGAACAGCGGCAGAACACTGCCGGCGCCGCGCCCGATGCGGATGGCTCGCTCGCCATCAGGTAACAAACAACCCCTCAATGATTTGACGCCGGGCCGCACCTGCGTTACCGTTTCCTCGAACAAGTGTCGAAAGCACCTGGGAGGGGATGATGGCAAGTGTGCGTAGGGTGGCTCCCGTTCTCCTGCTCTTGGTGACGATTCCTCTCTTCGCCGCCGATCCAGCCAAGGCGAAGCCGAAGAAGGGTGAGTCGTCATCGCGTCCGCCGCGCGAGCTTCATCTCGTCGCCGATCATTGGACGGCCTGGTTTCCCCCCGATCCCGCAACCTATCCGCCGAACGCGAAGACCTACACGATCAAGGCGGGCGACACGCTCTCCGGCATCGCGCAGCAGCAGTACGGCAACGCGTATCTCTGGCCGCAGCTCTGGGAAGCGAACACGTGGATTACCGACGCGCACTGGATCTATCCGGGCGATGTGCTCCTCGTGACAGGTGAGACGTCGGCCGCCGCGGTCAGCACGCAGACCACGCCGACGACGACGGCAGGCGGCACTGCCGCCACGACAGGAACGACGGCGGGAGGTCGCACGCTTACCGGCGGCGAGGCGATGACACGTCCCGCCGGGCCGGGCGTGCAGCAACCCGGAATCACGGCCGTGGAGATTCCGCGCGAACATCCGCCGATTCCTCTCGGTGCCGAAGCGGATGTTTATTGCTTCGGCTACATCGGTGATCCCAACGAGCCGATGCCGAACACGATTGCCTCGTTCGAGGATCCCGAGGTGAGGAGCGAGCCGAGCGAGTACATGGGCCCACAGACCGGCGGTTCGAACGGTGATCTCATCTTCGTCAACGGCGGCACTGCCACTGGACTGACTGCCGGAGAGACCTACATGGCCATCGAGCCGGGCGATCTGATCGTACATCCACGCACGGGTCAGGTGATCGGCCAGCATTACAACTACCAGGGTCAGGTGAGGATCCTCTGCGCCGAGGAGACGCGCTCACGCGCGATGATCGTGCAGAATTGCCGCGAGATTCATCGCGGCGCGCGGCTGAAGCCGATGCCGCAACTGCCGATCCCGATCGCGCGCATTCCCGACCCGCCGGGATTCTGCGATGCGCCGACCGGCCGTTCCGCGGGTTACATCATCGACTCGCAGGATTGGGATCTCGCGCTCGCCGAAGGCAATCTCGTGCAGGTCAATCTCGGCCACGACGATCAGATTCAGCCGGGCGACTTTCTCACCGTTTATCGCGACAGCGACATTCCCGGACAACCGCGGCAAGTTCTCGGCGAGATCGGCATCCTCACGACGCAGAGTCACACGGCGACCGGCAAGATCGTGGCGGTGCGTCGGGCGATGCAGATCGGTGACTCGGTCGAAGCGCGTTAGAAGCGAGGTCGTAGGTCGTGGGTCGTAGGTACTGGGGGCAGTAGCGCAAGTGCGATGACGCCCCCGATACCCACGACCCACGACCTACGACCGCTACACGCGACAAATCTTTGTCGTTTGTTATCATCACCTGTCCGGGTCCATAGCTCAGCGGTCAGAGCTACCGGCTCATAACCGGCAGGTCCCAGGTTCGAATCCTGGTGGACCCACCAAGCGCGCGATGATGGGAGTCACTTTAATCGCGATGAAGTGTCGCAAGCGCGGCGGAGAGAA
>DASYUK010000348.1:0-13268 GCA_036001325.1 Thermoanaerobaculia bacterium | reverse complement strand
AGTCCGGCGATCACGGCGATGTAGCTGATCGCGTTGGCGAAGAAGCACCACCCTTCGCCGATCGCCGCGACGACGATGCCGGCGATCGCGGGGCCGACCACGCGCGCCCCGTTGAACATCATCGAATTCAGCGCGATCGCGTTGGTCAGATCCTCACGTCCGACCATCTCGACGACGAACGCCTGCCGCGTGGGAATGTCAAAGGCGTTGACGATGCCGAGAAGCGTTGCCAGCGTGATGAGGTACCAGACGCGCACGACGCCGGTGATCGTCAGCGCCGACAGGATGAGGGCGAGCGTCATCGCGATGCTCTGCGTCAACACGAGCACGCGCCGTTTGTCGAAGCGATCCGCAACGAGACCGCCGAACGGCGAGAGAACAAACGACGGCACGAGCGCCGCAAACGCGACGGTGCCGAGAAGCGCAGATGATTTCGTCAATCGATAGACGAGCCACGACTCGGCCACCGACTGCATCCACGTGCCAATCAGTGAAACGATCTGGCCGGAGAAAAACAGCGCGAAGTTGCGATGGCGAAACGAGCGGAGAAGATTGGGCATCAGTCCTTAGACCTTAGTCCTTAGTCGTTCGGAGCTGCTAACGACCAACGACGATCGACCAAGGACTATTCGTAGCGTAAGGCTTCAATCGGATCGAGCTTTGCCGCTTTGTACGCGGGATAGATGCCGAAGAACAGCCCGATCGAGATCGAGACGACGAGGCCGAGGACGATTGACCAGAGTGGAGTAGCAGTGGGCAACGGAGTGAATTTGCGTGCGCCGAGCGCGATGAGCAGTCCGACCGCAACGCCGATCACCCCGCCGATCCCCGACAGCGTCATCGCCTCGGTCAAAAACTGCGTGACGATGTCGCGGCGCACAGCACCGATCGCCTTGCGCACACCGATCTCGCGTGTCCGCTCCGTCACTGAGACGAGCATGATATTCATCACGCCGACGCCGCCGACGAGCAGCGCGATGGACGAGATGAAGATCATCGCCAGCGTGATGCCGCCGGTAATGGCGCGGAAGTTTCCGATCAGCTTGTCGGGCGTGAGCAGGCCGAAGTCGTTCGGCTTGTTGAACGGCACTTTGCGGCGCGCCCGCAGAACGGTCGTCCCTTCCTCGATAATCTTGTCGACCCACTCCGGCCGGCGCGGAATCGTGGCGATGTTCACGCCCTGAAACTTCTTCACAAACGGAAAGTCGCGATCAAACGTCGTGATCGGCAGGTAGACATGCGAGTCGACCGACTCGAAGAAGGTCTGCGGCCCCTGACGCTCCATCACGCCGGCGACGATGTACCGGCGTCCCGAGATCGACACTTCCTTGCCGATCGGATCGACACGCGGGAAGAGCGTCTCCATGATCGAGTAGCCGATCACGACGACGTTGCTACTGCGCCGCACGTGGCCGTCGGTGATGAATTGACCTTCACCGACGAAGTGGTGATTCGCCGCAGGGTAGTCGGGCGTGACGCCGACCAGCAAGTCGGGTGTCGCTTCCTGTCCCTTGTAGATCACGTCGGGCGCGCCTCGGCCGCCGTCGGGTCCGCCGCCGGCGAACCAGTAGCGCTCCGGTGAAACAGCCGCCATCGATGGACACAACTCCTTCAGCGCGAGCGCATCTTCGTAAGTCAGATTCTTGCGATTCTGCTGTTGCTGATTGTTGTTGCCCGGACCGAACTGCGGATCGAACTTCTGGAACTGCACGAGCGTCGATCCGAACGACTGAAACGCTCCGATCACATTGTTGTTGAAGCCTTCGATAATCGAGACCATCGCGATGACGGTCGTCACGCCGATGACGATGCCCAGAACCGTGAGGCCCGAGCGCAATTTGTGCGCGGTCAGCGCGCCGCGCGCGAAGCGGACGTTTTCTCTGACGGCGATGAGGTGATGGACCGTACTCATTCGTACCTCAGCGCTTCCACGGGAGCGAGATTCGCGGCGCGGCGGGCGGGGAAGTAGCCCGCAGCCATGCCCGTGAGCACGGCCACGAGCAATCCGGTGATGACCAGCGATGGCCGTACGAGCGTCGGCAGGAAGAACGCGGCGATCACGCGACTGACGATCACGCCGAGAATCACGCCGACGAGCCCCCCTCCCAGCGCCAGCAGCACCGATTCGGTGAGGAACTGGAGTTGAATCTTCCTGCGCGTGGCGCCGAGGGCGCGGCGGATGCCGATCTCGCGCGTTCGCTCGATCACCGATACCAGCATGATGTTCATGATGACGATGCCGCCGACGACCAGAGAGATGCCGGAGATGAGGATCATCAAAGCGAACGCGCCGGCAGTGATTCCTTTCCAGACGGTCTGCAGCGCTTCGGCCGTGACCATCGAGAAGGGATCGACGGCGCGGAACGCCGTCCTCCGCCTGGCGCGCAGGATCACGCGCACTTCATCCATCGACTTCTGCATCCCCGGAATGCCGTTGACGGAGCGGATGAAGAGATCGATGCTGCGCCGTGTCCCGAACCGCTTCCGGAATGTCGAAAGCGGGATGTACAGCACGTTGTCCTGGCTCTGTCCAAGAAGCGAGCCTTGTTTTCGCAGGAGACCGATGACGCGCATCGGCTGATTGGCGACGAGCATCATTCGCCCGATCGGGTCGAGTTTTCCGAAGAGCTCATCGCGCACATCGGAGCCGATGACGGCGACGAACGCCGAATGTTCCTCTTCGGTTCCGGTATAGAAACGCCCTGCTTCGAGATCGAGATTGTTGATCTCCGCAGTATTCGCTGTGCCTCCGTGGATCTGGACGCCGGCGAGGCGATGCGACTCGCGTTTCGTGCCGCCGCGCGTCTGCAGATGCGCGCCGATCGCTGCGCACGTCTGGCAGCGCTGGCGCACCGCTTCGAAGTCACCCCACTCGATCGGCTTCCGCTTGACCGCCTCGAGGAACTGCTCGCGGCTCGTGATGATCCCGAACTGCGTCACGACGTAGACGTCGGGGTTGAGCTGAAAGAGTTTCTCGCTGACGAAGTTGTTGAGACCCGCGATGATCGAGACGACGGAGACGACCGTCATCACGCCGATGATCACTCCGAGCAGTGTGAGGAAGCTGCGCAGCTTGTGCGTGTTCAACGCGGTCGCGGCTATACGGAGCGTCTCCATCGTGATTCTTGGTCGTGGGTCGTGGGTCGTGGGTACCGGGGGCTGCAGCGTCTCAGACGACGATGCCCCCGGTACCTACGACCTACGACCTATGACCGCTGCGGCCCGCCGCCACCCTTCTTTTCCTTTTGTTCTTTGACTTTGGATCCATCCTTGATCTCGCGGAGGGCGCGGAACGGGCCGGTGACGATCTGCTGACCTTCTTTGAGTCCGCTGACGATCTCGATATTGCTGTCGCCGGAGAGTCCTGTCTTCACCGGCGCGAACTTCACGGTGCCGCCGTTGTTGACGAACACTCCCTCTTCATCCTGCGGCTTGCCGGCTTTGCTTCCCGGCTTCTCGCGCACAACGAGCGCCTGGATCGGAATCGCGATCGCCTTCGTTCGCGTGCCGGTGATGATGTCCGCCGAGCATGAAAATCCAGGCCGCACGTCAGGCGGCGGATTATCGACCTGCACCTTTACTTCGAAGTTGACCGCTTGCGATCCGCCGGTCTGCCCGGTTTGCGTGATCGGGCTCGAGCCCACTTCCGTGACCGTTCCGGAGAACGTCTTGTTCGGATAGGCATCGATCGTGACGTTGGCGTGCTGGCCAACTTTCACCGATGGGATGTCGGTCTCATCGACTTCCATCACCGCTTCGACAACGCTCATGTCGGCGATGGTGAGCAGCTTCGTGCCGGGATTGTTCATCGTGCCGATGACTGCGACTTCCCCCTCTTCGACGGGAAGAGCGGTGACGATGCCATCCATCGGAGCGCGCATCGTCGTCTTCGAGAGCGTGTCATTCGCGGCAGCGAGATTGGCGCGCGACTGGTCGATGCGGCGCTCGATCGCGGCCACGTTCGCGTTGGCGGCGTCGAGCAGACTACGCGTTCGCTCCATGTCAGCCAGCGGAATGATCTTGTCGTTGTAGTTCTTCCGTGCGCGCTCGAAGTTGCGCTGCGCCTCCGCCGCGTTGGCGCGCGCGGCTTCGCGATCGGAGAAGAGCGCCTGCAGCGATGCGGCCGCCCCTTGCGCGGAGGCGGCGAGCTGCTTCTGATCGATTTGAAGAAGGAAGTCGCCTTTCTTCACCACGTCGCCTTCGCGGACAGCGAGGTTGACGATCTGGCCCATGATGTTCGCGGAGAGATCGACCTTGCGCTTCGCGTCGAGACGGCCGTTCGATGTGACTTTGCTCGTGAGGTCGAGCCGCTCGACTTTCCCGAAAGCTACCGGCGTTACGTTCTTGTCGCGCCGGGTGAGACCGAGGGTTGCGCCGCCTGCGAGCACGACGGCCGCCGCGCCGATGATGATCTTCGTTCTTCTCGTCATGACGAACCTGTATACGGTCGTGACCGCCGGGGGTTGCTGGATTCTTAGCATTTACGCACGGGCTGGCGCGGTGTCAACCGCGTCACATTGCAGTCAATCCATGTGGAGTCCACAAATCGAACACTTAACCAAAACGCGCACGATCGCGTCCTCCCTGATTTTCACGCAAATCGATAATTTTCAATGATTAAGACACAAATGATGAGCTGGCAGCGAATCAGAATAAGTCGGTGGCGTGTTCAACGAATCGCCTGAGCGCCGGCTGCTGGTCATCACCGACGACGAATTCTTCGCCGAAGTGATCGGCACCTACATGAAACGCGATCGGATTCTGATCGAGCGCGTCTCCTCGGCGGAAGCCGCGGGGCGGGAGATCGCCGCGGGAGCGGACGGCGTGCTGGTCGATCTCGCCAAGCGTGCGATCAGCGGCGACGCGATCATGACGCTGGCCGGCCGCGCCCAGCGATCGAAGATTCCGATGATCATCCTGTCGGCGCAGCCGCGCCGCCAGTTGACCGAGTTTGCCGCGGTGGTGTGCGCGACTGATGTCGTGAGCAAGACCGAGACGATGACGGCGATCGCGGCGCGGATCCGCATGGTGATGCGCACGCCGATCCGGCCGCACGACGACGCTCGTCCAGTCGAGGCGCTCGAATGGGCTCTGGTGTAGCGGCGTGCTTCAGCACGCCGGCGCGCTGAAGCGCGCCGCTACACTGTCACCGTCTCAGTATGTCACGGCGAATCACGCGACCGCGGTCGAGCATCACGATCTCGTCGCAGACGGCCGAGGCTTCGTGAAGCTCGTGCGTCACGTAGATCATCGGAATCGCGAGCTCGTCGCGCACCCGCACGAGGTACTCCAGCACGCGACCGCGCAGCTCGGCGTGGACGCCGGCGAGCGGCTCGTCGAGCAGCAGGATCTCCGGCCGGCTGAGGAGCGCGCGCGCAAGTGCCACGCGTTTGCGCTCGCCGCCGGAGAGTCGTTCGACGCTGCGCTCTTTCAGCGTGTCGATCTCGAGAATGTTCTCGAGTGTAGCGGCGGGCTTTAGCCCGCCGATCGGCGCACTGAAGTGCGCCGCCACACCGTAAAGCATGTTCGCGCGTGCCGAGAGATGAGGAAAGAGCGCATCATCCTGTGGGACGTAACCGACGTGACGCCGCCGTGGGGGAACATCGATGCGTTTCTCGGAATCGAACACCGTCGTTCCATCGATGCTCACGACACCGCGCGTCGGTCTACGCAGTCCGGCGATGATTTCGAGAAGCGACGTCTTGCCGGCGCCCGAAGGCCCATAGATCGCCGTCGTCCTCGTCGCAAGCTCCTCGGAAATCTCGAGGGAGAATTCCGCCAGCGGCAAGGTCACGTTGCGCAATGCGATCGTCATGGCGCGACGCTCCGTCGCCGGCTCACGATCTCCGCGGTCCACACGGCGACGAAGGCGACGATCACCGCGAAGACGAGCAGGCGATACGCCTCCTCATCCTTCCCGAGCTGCACGAAGTTGTAGATCGACACCGAAACGGTGCTGGTGCGGCCGGGGATGTTGCCGGCGACGAGGATCGTCGCGCCGAATTCGCCGAGGGAACGCGCGAACGCGAGCAGGAGTCCGCTGACGACACCGCGCACTGCGAGCGGAAGCGTGATGGTGAAGAAGACGCGCGTCTCGCTCGCGCCGAGCGTGCGCGCGATCTGCTCGAACCGCGCCGGCACGTCTTCGAAGGCGATGCGCGATGCGCGCACGAGCAACGGAAACGACATCACCATCATCGCCAGTACCACGGCGCGCCAGGTGAAGACGATGTCGATGCCGATCTCGTGCAGCGGCCGGCCAAACGGTCCGCGGCGTCCGAAGAGCTTCAAGAGGATCAGGCCCGTCGCCACCGGCGGCATCACGAGCGGCAACGCCACGATCGTCTCGATCGCTGACTTCCCGAACCATCGCTTCCGCGCCAGCAGCCACGCCACCGCCACGCCGAAAGGAAGGATCAGCGTGGCCGCCAGGGCGGCGGTGCGGACGGTGAACCAGACGATCCACATGCGATATCTACGGGGAAGTATATCGGAGTGCTACAAATGACGTCGCAGCACACGCCAGGAGCGCGTCACCGCTTTTTCCGCCTCTTGTTCCATCTGTTTGTAGAGATCGAGGACCTGTTCGCCGCGCGGCGTCAGCCGCGCTCCCCCTTGCTCGGATCCGCCGCGGGCCTTTTCGACGAGCGGGGAGCGGAACGCCGCATTCATCGTGCGGATGAGCGTCCACGCCCGCATATATGACATTCCCAGCTCGCTTGCGGCGGCGCGGATCGAGCCGGTGCGCGCGATGGCATCGAGGAGATCGGCTTTCCCCGGCCCTAAAGCGATCGTGCCGTCTTCGGCGACAACGCGGATGCGCGGACGGACGGTGAAGCGGCGCACGCGCTCATCGTAGCGCGATCGTAAGGGCTCAAGCTGACAACTGCAGCGCGCGGAGAATTTCAACGGCTCGTTGACCCTGTTCGTACGGAACGAAAAGATGATCGTGGTTGACCGCCGAAAAGACGTTGCAACTGATCCCGCCGGCCGCGAGCGCGTTCGTGACGGCCGCGAGAAAGCCGATCGCGTCGAGCTCCGAGTGCACCGTGAGCGTGATCCACGCCGCGACGTAGAGCGGATCGAGACGAACCGCCTCCGCGTCGTTGTGCTCGATGACGATCGTCGTCGCCTCCTCTTCGCGAAACACGGCGATCGCACCGGCTGGCACCGTGGCGCCGGGCGCGAGCACACAAAACACATACGCGCCACCATGCAGTAGAGGATTCATCGTGCGGACGAGTCGATCGACGGAATTCATTCGCGCCTCAAAATGTAGGGTACGGCACGATGATGCTGACCCGGATGCTCATTGTTGCTGCGCTCGCCACGGCCTCGTCGCTACCCATAATCGAAGTGCCGGCGCGAACGACAGCGCCTACGCCGCGCTTCGCTGTCCTGATCTCCGGCGATGGCGGTTGGGCGAAGATCGATCAGTCGATTTCCGAACATCTTGCCGCCAATGGGATTCCCGTGGTTGGACTCAATTCGTTGCAGTACTTCTGGACGAAGCGTGCGCCGGAGACACTCGCTCATGATGTCGCGATGCTCATCGAAAAATACAGCGCGCGCTGGAACGCGCACGACGTTCTGCTAATCGGCTACTCGCGCGGGGCGGACGTCCTGCCGTTCGCAGTGAGCCGCCTGCCCGACGCAGTGCGCCGGCGCGTGGCGCTTGTTGCACTGTTGTCACCGAGCAAGTCGGCCACGTTCGAGTTCAAAGTCACCGATTGGTTCAAGGCTCGCAATGGAGTGCCCGTGCGGCCGGAGATCGACAAACTGCGCGGAACGAAAACCATTTGCGTTTACGGGACCGATGATCGCGACACAGTCTGCACCGATGTGGACGCGCGGATCGCGCGCCCGATCCCACTGAGCGGTTCGCATCATTTCGACCGCGACTACGACGCGCTGGCAAAGATCATCACGTCGCAGGTGGGGCAGTGAAGTCCTACGCGCTCGCATTCACACTTTTCGCAACCGCCTGCGTCACCACCTCGCCACCACCCGGTGTCATCCCGACCGTGGAGCGCCATGCACGCGGCCACTCGCCATCGCCGTACTTCGTCGTCTTTGTCACCGGTGATGGCGGATGGCGAAAGATCGACATCAAAGTCTCCGACGTTCTGCGCGATGCCGGCATGCCCGTTGTGGGCCTGCTCGCGAATCACTACTTCGCGCGCGAGCGCACTCCAGAAGAAACAGGCGCGGACCTCGACAAGCTGATCCGCGAATATCAGACGAAGTGGCAGCGGCAGAAGGTCATCCTGATCGGTTACTCGCGGGGAGCCGAGGCGCTGCCCTTCATGGTCAACCGTCTCTCTGATGACGCGAAGCGATCCGTCGCTCTCATCGTCCTGCTTGGTCCAGGCGATAGGACCGGCTTCGGAATGGACGCGCCCGATCGTTTTGCGTTGCTGCCTGAAGTCCAGCAATTGAAAGAGATTCCGGTCGTCTGCGTGAACGGAACGCTCGAGAAGGATTCTCTGTGTCGATCGTTACAACCAGGACGGGCGACTGTGCTGGCGGTGAAGGGAGGCCACCACTTCGGCGGCGATTATGATCGTATCGCCCAAGCCGTTCTGGGCGCCCTGAAGTGATTCGCAAGCTCTGGCCGGTCGCCGTCTCGATCATTTTTCTCGTCGCGCTGCGCGTGGTGTACGTGGAGCTCAGTCATCTCCGCTACACCGATCTCGCCGCAGCGCTCGACGCGCTGGCGGGTCAGCGCATCGGTCTCGCTCTGCTCTGCACGATCGGCAGCTATCTGGCGATGACGATCGGTGAGCTGCTGGCCGTTCGATACGCGAGCAGCCGCGTCCGCTACTTGCGCGTCAGCTTCGCGTCGTTCATCGGTTCATCCTTCAACAACAGCGTCGGCTTCTCCGGACTCCTCGGCGGAACGCTGCGATATCGGTTGTACACATCGTGGGGACTCACCGCCGCAGATGTTGCCAAGGTGATCGGCTTTCAGGCCGTGACGCTGTGGCTCGGCTTCTTCACACTCGCCGGTGTCGTGCTGATCGAATATCCGCTGCGTGCGGCGCGCGCGCTGCCGTTCGAGCTGGCGACGACGCGGCCTCTCGGCATCGTGTTCCTTGCGATTCCAGCAACGTATCTGATGTTGACCGCGACTCGTCCGATCCACGCGATTCGCGTCCGGGCGTGGTCGTTCCCTTTGCCGAAGTTGCGCATCGCTGCTTCGCAGGTGGTGATCTCGACCTGCGACTGGCTGTTGCTCACGACATCGCTCTACCTGTTGATCCCGCCGGGCGAAAAGCATCTCGCCTTCGGCACGGTCGCGGCGGCATCGCTGCTCGCGCAGGTGCTGGGCGTGGCGAGCAATCTTCCGGGTGGGGTGGGCGTGTTCGACGCGACAGTGCTCACGCTGCTCTCCGGACTCGCGCGTCCGGTCCAGCTCTTCGCCGCGTTGATCGCGTTCCGCATCATCTATTACCTCGTGCCGCTGTCTGTCGCGGCGCTGTTGATCATCGGATATGAGCTGTCGCGCAATCGCGAGATCGTCGGACGGTTCGGTCGAGGCGCTGCGCGCGTGCTGCCGATGTTCGTGCCGCAGATCTTCGCGATCCTGGTCTTTCTCGCCGGCGTCGTGCTTCTCGCATCGGGAGCTACACCAAGCGAGCGCGCGCGCATCCAGTTCGTGCGACTGGCTGTGCCGCTGCCGATCGTCGAGGCTTCGCATCTGCTGGCCAGTGTTACCGGTGTCGTGTTGCTGCTCCTCGCGCGCGGTCTGCAGCGGCGCATCAACGCTGCGTACGTCGTCGCGCTGGCATTGCTTCTTGCCGGAGCCGGCTTCTCCCTGCTCAAGGGTCTCGATTACGAAGAGGCAATGATTCTGTTCGTGACGTTTGCAGCGCTCCTGCCGTGCCGGCGCCATTTCTATCGTCGGGCGACGTTTCTCGACGAGCCGTTCACACGCGGATGGGTCGTGGCAATCTTTCTCGTCATCTCCGCCACCGTGTGGCTCGGATTCTTTTCCTATCGCTGGGTGCCGTACTCGACCGACTTGTGGTGGCACTTCAGCTTCCGCGGGATGGGCGATGCATCGCGATTCCTTCGCGCCAGCGTGGCCGCCGCCGTTGTCGCATTGTTGTTTGGTCTCCGAAATCTGCTGCGCCCCGCCCCTCCGCGCCCCGCCCCCGCCGCGCTGGAAGACATCGACCTCGCCCAGAAAATCGCGCATCAGTCGTGGTCGGCGAATGGTCATCTCGTCCTCCTCGCCGACAAATCGTTGCTCTTCACCGAAGATCGCTCCGCATTTCTGATGTACGGCGTCGAGGGGAGGAGCTGGGTGGCGATGGGTGATCCGATCGGCAGCGACGCCGGATGCCGCGAGCTCGCCTGGCGCTTTCTCGAAGAGGCCGATCGTCACGACGGCTGGACGGTCTTCTATCAGGTGCGACAGAAAAATCTGCCGCTGTACGTCGACCTCGGTCTCACGCTGCTGAAGCTCGGCGAAGAGGCGCGCGTGCCGCTCGAGAACTTCACGATGGAAGGGGCCGAGCGAAAGCATTTGCGCAAGACGATGCGCAGAGTCGAGGCAGAAGGCGTTCGCTTCCGCGTCGTGCCGCCGGTGCAAATCGAACCGCTTCTGCCGCAGCTACGCGTCGTCTCCGATGAGTGGCTCGCGGAAAAGCACACCAGCGAAAAACGCTTCTCCCTCGGCTTCTTCAACGAGGACTATCTCAAACGATTACCGCTCGCGCTCGTCGAGGACGATCGTGGCATCGTGGCGTTCGCGGATCTCTGGATGGACGATCATCGCGCCGAGCTGACGATCGATCTGATGCGTCACCGAAGCGGCGCACCGGAAGGCGTGATGGATTATCTCTTCATTCAGTTGATGCAATGGGCGGCGGGGGAGGGCTATCGGTGGTTCAACCTCGGCATGGCACCGCTGTCAGGACTCGAGGCGCGCTCGATCGGCCCCCGCTGGGCGCGCCTCGGCGCGTTCGGATTCCGACATGGCGAGTACTTCTACAACTTTCGAGGCCTGCGGAAATACAAGGAGAAGTTCGACCCGCTCTGGGATCCGATGTATCTCGCATGTCCCGGGGGATTCAAACTGCCGGTCGTGCTGGCGAACATCGCGTCACTGATTTCGGGATCGACACGGGGCGTTGTCACGAAAAGGACGCCGCCTGGCGCACTTTCTCGCGCACCGCGCACCCCTGAAGATGATCATTCACGATCCCCATCGCCTGCATGAACGAATAGACGGTCGTCGGCCCGACGAAGGTCCAGCCGCGCGATTTCAGATCGCGCGCGAGCGCTTTCGCATCGCGCCAGCCCCAGAAGTAGCGGGCCAGCGATCCAAACTCGCGCTGTAGCTCGACGGCGCGTTTCGCATTGTTGATTGTCGACTCGATCTTGCCGCGATGGCGGATGATCCCGGCGTCTTTGAGGAGACGCGCGACGTCGCGCGCGCCGAATCGCGAGACCTTCTTGAAATCGAATCCGCGGAAGGCGCGGCGGAAGTTCTCGCGCTTGCGCAGAATCGTCAGCCAGCTCAGACCGGACTGAAATCCTTCGAGACAGATCTTCTCGAAGAGACGCTGGCCGTCCGTGACGGGGAAGCCCCACTCCTTGTCGTGATACGCCTGATACAGCGGATCTTCGCCGGCCCACCAGCAGCGCGCGACGCCGTCGGCGCCGGTGATGACGCGTCCTTTCACGAGGGTACTTTATGCGATTAATCGCAGAAGATCCTCGAAGGCGAACGGCTTCTGCAGAACGCCGGCGACCGGAACGTCGGGATTCGCACGCTTCCACAGATTGGCCACGCCCGACATCACGATGCACCGCGGCGGCGAAGCCAGCTTGCGCATCCACGCCAGCATGTCGAGAACCGCAGCATGCGGCATGATGATCTCGAGCAGAACGATGTCGTACTTCGCCGCCGACATCATGTCCACCGCCTCGGCCGCTGTCTGCGCTCCATCCGCATCATGGCCACGTCCGCGGAGGCGCTGCACGAGGACTTCGCGGATGTGGACATCGCTGTCGACTACGAGAATCCGCATCCGAATGCCGATTTCACCACCTCCCGTGAGCCGTGATGGTGTGGCCGATCACAAAACGTGTATGGTGAGGACGATGAGCGGCAAATCTTCCGTTCGTACCGCATACATCGTGATGATCGCCGGCGGCATCGCCGTGCTCGCGCTGGTCGGCTGGGCGCTGAACCGCTCGTTCGACGCGCCGGTCTCGTCGCGCCTTCCCGCCGTACCACAGACGACAGCGCCGGTAACACTCACTTCCGCGACGTCCACGATCGACGAGCATTCGCAGACTCCGGAGAAGGCCGCGGTGCCGCGCATCAGCGTCGAGGAGTTGCGGCAGCGGATCAAGAACAACGAAGTGACTGTCATCGACGTCCGCGCCGCCGATGCCTACCAATCGGGACACATCCCCGGAGCAATGCACATCCCGATGGCGAGCATCGAAGCGCAGATCCCGTATCTGCCGAGGGCGAAGCCGATCGTCACATATTGCACGTGACCGGCCGAAGAATCGAGCGCCGGTGCGGCGCTCATCCTTCAGCATCATGGAATCACGAATGTCTCCGCGCTACACGGCGGCTTGCACGCATGGGAGAACTCGGGCGGCCTGATCGTCAAAGGGCAGTGAAGGCAATTTGCTGCACGCTGCTCCTTGTCCTCGTCGCGGCGACCACCGCCGCGCACATCAGCCTTTTCATGCGCGATCGAAAGAGCGGCGATTGGATCTACATGTTCACACAAGAGTGGCCGGTCCTCTCGCAGACGCATCAGCTCAGTTACACGATCCCGTTGGTCGGTGACGGCAGCCGCGGAGTCGGCGACGTGTTGGTCAACTATCGATATCAGCTCATCGGCAGCGGTGATACCGCGCTGGCGATTGCGCCGCGGTTGTCGCTCATCCTTCCTACCGGTGATGAAAACAAAGGTGCCGGCCGTGGGGTGACCGGCCTGCAGGCGCTCGTGCCGATCAGTCGCGTCGTTGCGATGCGCGTTGCATCGCACTCCGATGCCGGCGCGACGTGGTACCACGACGGCAATTCAGCGGAGCTCTTTCTCGCGCAGAGCTTCATCTATGCAGCAAGCGCGCGCGTGCATCTCATGGCCGAGGCGACGTGGTCGCGAGCGGAGCATGAAACAGAAGTGCTGATCAGCCCCGGCGTGCGCTGGGCATACAACTTCCGGAGCGGACTGCAGATCGTGTCCGGTGGACGATCGATCATCATGTATCTCAGTTTCGAGCACCCGTTC
>DASYUK010000347.1:0-11075 GCA_036001325.1 Thermoanaerobaculia bacterium | reverse complement strand
AAAGTCAACGGCGTGGCGGATCTCTTCAGCCCGCCGGGCGGCACACCGAACATCGCCGTGCCGATCCCGAACGTCGACGATACGAAGCTCTGGACTACGTCGGCTGAGCTCACCTATCGATTCACGAAAACAGTCGACCTGGCGGTCGGCGGCTGGATCGAGAAATACACGATCAGCGACGCGCAGTCGACCGGCCTGGCCAACTTCGTTCCCGGCTCATTCTTCCTCGCCGCGAACGACGGCGATTACCGCGGCAATGTCGCCTACGTGCGGGCGACGTATCACTGGTAGGAAAGTCGTGGGTCGTAGGTCGTAGGTCTTAGGGGCTGCAGCGCTTCAGGCGACGACGCCCCCCATGGCCCACGACCCACGATATGCGTCGCGCATGTTGACATGTGAGGCACATGTCCATATGTTACAAGCATGGCCAGGATGATTCAGCTTCGTAATGTACCCGACGATCTCCATCGGAAGCTGAAAGCACGCGCAGCCATGGCTGGAATGTCGCTGTCGGATTATCTGCTGCAGGAGATTCGCAAAACCGCTGAGCGGCCGACGGTCGAGGAATTGATCCAGCGCCTGAAGAACGCTGCTCCGGTCCGCGTGCGCGTCTCTCCAGCCGCTGCCGTGCGCGCCGAACGCGATCGTCGTGATCGTCGTTGACGCCTCCGCAGCGCTCGAGCTATTGCTGAATCGTGAAGCCTCGACTGCCCTGCGCCACCGTTTCTTTCGCCGCGGCGAGACCCTGCATGCGCCGCATCTCCTTGACGTGGAGGTCTTGCACGTCATCCGCCGCTACAACCTGACGCGGGAGATGACGGATGATCGCGCTGAAGAAGCGATCCGGAATCATCTCGCTCTCCCGATCGAACGCTATTCACACGAGCTGCTGGCCGGCCGGATCTGGCAATTGCGAAGCAACCTGACGGCGTACGACGCCGCGTACGTCGCCCTCGCGGAGCTGCTGGGCGCGCCGCTCGTGACCACCGACGCCCGGCTGGCCAGATCAGCCGCCGCGCGCAAAGTGGCGGAGCTCATCCAGTAGCGGGTGTCATCAGATCCGCGCGATCGCCGCCGACAGTCGCGTGCGTGCATCGCGTGCCACCTCGCCTACCGCCGGACTGTCCCCAATCACTTCGAGCATGGAGTTCGGATCGACCGCTGCAACGACTGAGCCGCCGTCCTGCTCATAGATGATGACGTTGCACGGAAGAAGAAGTCCGATCTCCGGTTCGGCCTGAAGAGCCTTGTACGCAAGCGGCGGATTGCAGGCGCCGAGGATCAGATATTTCTTGAAATCGACGCCGAGCTTTTCTTTGAGCTTCTCCTTCAGGTCGATCTCGGTGAGCACGCCGAAACCCTCGGCCTGCAGCGCTGCTCTGGTCTTCTTGACCGCCTGCTCGAATGACAGGTTGCAGACCTTTCGAATGCCGTAGCTCTTCGTCGTCGTCATGATGAGGTGATCGAAACAGACTGCACGGATGCGGGCAGTACGCGCTGTCACACGAAGACGTGACGCGTGAACATGAATCCTTTTCCTGCTTTGTGGCTCTTCCCTATCGAAGGAGAACAGGTATGACAACGTTCTTCACAGCGAATGAAGGCACAATCGATCGCGTGGTGCGGATCGTTCTAGGACTCTCGCTTCTGGCGATCACAGTCATCGGTCCGAAGACGTATTGGGGCTTACTCGGTGCGGTGCCGCTTGTCACAGGCCTCGCCGGAACGTGCCCGCTATATTCCGTGCTCGGATTGAACACATGTCCGGTGAAGAACCGCACAGTGACGCAGAGTTGATCCGGCGATCGGCAGCAGGCGACGCTGCCGCGTTTGGAGAGCTGATGAAGCGTCACGAGGCGGCAGTATTTCGATTCGCGCGGGCGATCTCGCCCGATGACGCCGCGGCCGAAGATGCGCTGCAGGAAGCTTTCCTCGGCGCCTGGCGGGGCGCGCGAACGTTCCGCGGAGATGCGAGCGTCCGCAACTGGTTGCTGACGATTGTGCGCAACGCCATTTATCGCCAGCACCGTAAGCGCGTCGATGAGCCGGAAGACATCGAGCCACTCTCGGAGCTCGGTCTCGCTGCCGGATGGGGTGAGGAGGAAAACCCGGAGACGATCGCGCTGCAACGGGAGTCGCGGCACTTGCTCAACGCGGCGATGGAGCGGCTGAGCGCGCCGGATCGCGAGATCCTCCTGCTCCGAGATGTCGAAGGTTTGTCGGGAGACGAAGTGGCCACGATGCTCGGCCTGACTCTGACGGCGATGAAAACGCGATTGCACCGTGCCCGGCTCCGCATCGCGTCAAAAGTGAGAGAGGCCTATGAGCACGCCTGATGAACGTGTCGTCGCCGGTTTGACGTGCGGCGAAGTTCTCGCCGCGTTATCCGACTTTCTCGACAACGAGCTCGAGACGGAGAAGCGTCAGCGGCTCATTGCGCACGTTCGTGGCTGCGACTGGTGCGAGCGCTTCGGCGGACGTTTCGGAAAAATCATCGAATTGCTGCGTCGCGAACTGCACGAAGCGGAACCGTTGCGACCGGAAGTCGCTGCGAGACTGCGGGAGCGGCTTGCGGAAACTCGGAGGTAAACCATGACCATGACGATCTCCTTTCCCGGTGGTGTCGCGGTGGACGCGACGCTGAACGGTCACACCGTACACACGGATCAGCCGGTGCCGTTCGGAGCCGACACTGCGATGTCGCCGTTCGATCTGTTCTTCGCTTCGATCGGCACATGCATGGGCTTCTACGCTCTTCGCTTCTGCCAGGAACGCAACATCTCGACGAATGGCCTGCAGCTCACACTCAATCCGATTCGTGATGAGCAGCGGAAACGTATCGAGACTCTGCAGATCGAGCTGCAAGTTCCCGAAGGTTTCCCGGTGAAATATATCGACGCCCTGCGTCGTGCGGTCGATCACTGTTCAGTGAAGCGACACCTGCTCGAGCCACCTGCATTCGAGCTGTCATTGGTTGAAGCGGAGGTATCCGTATGAAGCAGGTCAGCGAGGAACCGCTCGTCCTTCGTTGCCGTTTCTGCGAGACGCTCTTCGAGGCAGGAGCGGCCGATGCCACGGCGGAGCGCGAGCCGCGATGTCCACAATGCGGATTGACTGGCATAGAGCCGGCAATACCGGACGAGGATGACTTCATCGTGTGTGGCGCCATGCCATTCGTGTGAGGATTTTGACCGGCTCGGTGCGAGCCTGACCTGCCGCGCACCGCCTAGAACGAGGGGCGCTGGCGTTTGGGACGTCCGAGCACCCGGGCCAGCTCGTCGATCGTCGTCTCGCCCCGCCGAACCAGATTCATGGCCGCATCGAGGGTGTGGTCCTCGTCCGCGGGATTCGGCGGATTCCCGGTGAAGTGCACCAGCGGGATCTCGCCGGAGAATCCGGTCGAGCCGCAGCGGTCGCAGCCGCCGGATCGAAACAGCGGCGCGATGGCAAAGCGGTGGGCGAGGACGCGTTCGCGCGTCGTCATGCGGCCGATCCGCTCGGCGCATGAACGGCACAGCCGGCGCAGCCAGTGGACCATGATCACGCAGCGGACGACGCTGGCGATGATCTCCGCCCCCGCTCCGGAGACGGCCAGGATGCGGTGTGCATCGGCGGCATCACCGGCGGGGAGGTGATGATCGCGAGATGTCCGCGCTGCGCCGCCGCGACCGCCGCCCCACAGAGATCTGCGCTGGAGGGCTCGCCACCGATGATGACGCATTCAACGGGTCTGATCCGCCTGTCCGCTGGCACGACGTTCGCCCCGTCGCGCAGCAGGTCATCGGAGATGGCTCCGAGCACCGCGCGGCAGCGCGCGGAATTGCCCCCGGCGAGGACGACCAAGCCACGCCCGCGCAGCTGTTTCGCGGATACGAAACACAACCTCGATCTCGAAGCCGAGCATCTGCAGATTCGACCCGGCGGCCGGGACGGCGACAACCGCCGCTGTGACGGGCATCCTTCTGGGGATCAGATCAAGCGCGGCGCCCGCCTCGCCTGAATGCATAACCGCATTGAACGGAAGAGCGTTGGCTCTGTTTCTTCATAGAATGCCCCATCCGGACTCGGGACAGCCGTTCAGATTCTCGACGACGGTGGTGCCGAGGTGTCCGCCGCGCGCGATCAGGGTGTCGTAGACGAGATCTGCGCGAACGCCTGGAGCGGATCCGTTGCCGCGCGCTTCCGGCCCGGCTGCCATTTTTTCGAGCGATTCAAGGGGCGTAGCGAACCGCAGGATCACAAATGCCATCGGCCCGTTCAATGAATTCGGCGTGCTGCTCGGGAGTAAGTTTGCTCCAGATGGAGGACCGAGGACGCTCCGTAGTCTACAGCGACGCACCGCTTTGCGCGCGCCGCCGCGCGACGATGACAATCGCACCGCCGTAAAGCACGAGCGCGACAACGATCATCGTCGCCTGGCCCAGCCGCAAGTCCTCAACCAGCAATTTCAGACCTGCGATGACGAGGACAACGCGAGCGATCGTCGTCGCCTCGGGGACATACCGAGAGATCATCGACAGGATCACGGCCACGATGACGAGAATCGCCGTTCGATGGAGAGCCGGCAGCGGCCGCTGATCGAACGACGCGAATGAAGCGACGGCGAGAATCAGCGAGGCCGTGGCGACGCTGAGCAGCACGAGCCGCGAACGCGCAACATCGCGAGCCATCATCCACAGGGCAATCGCCGCGGCAGTAAACACGACGAGCAGCGCGATCGGTGACCGCACTGCTGCCGCAAATGCGGCCACAGCCCAGCAGGCAGCATGAACGGACATCGCATCCCATGAAAAACGGCGTGCGATCGCCGATGAAAGCACAGCAATCGCGGCCCACATGATCGCGACAGCAAGCGGCTCGATGATGAGAAGTGATCCGATCGCCGTGGCGATCGCCGCGACGATCAAAAGGGCCGTCCTGGCCCGAGCAAACGCCGCGAAATAGGCGACCGCACTGATGACGAAACAGACGGTGGCGATCGCCGTTGGATGGCCGCCGTGGAACGCCGCGACGATCGCGCCGCCTCCGAGACCGATCAGCGCAGCAACCACCGGCTGGCCGAGCGCAACCGGCCCGATCATCCATAGAACCGCAAAGACGATGAGCGCGACTTCCACAACTGTGACGCCGTACGGAACTTTGTCCATTGTGGTCATGACGATGAGCGGTACAGCCAGGCTGTCACTGGCAGCGGCAACAAAAAGCGTGAGGCAAATGGGCCAGTTCATTCGAACGGCAAGCCACGAAGTGGCGATGCCGACGATGGTCGCGGCGATCATGGGCCCGGCGACATCGGCGGCGCCGATGGCGATGCCGATGCAAGTCACGCTGGCCATCACCGCGGCGATCGTCGCCATCGCCACCGATCGCTGTCGTCGGGCGATGAACAGGAGCGCAAGCGACGCCATTACGACCAGTGCGCTGGCGATCGGCACCGTCAGAAGATGAAAGCGCGTCGTCGCTTCCCACAAGACTGCCGCGGTGATCACAGCCGCCGTGCCCGCATCGAACATCGCCACGATCGGCCCTCCGCGGCTCATGGCACGATCGGCCACCCAGATCCAGAACAGTGCGTACAGCAGCGCGAGAATCACGCCGGCAAGAGGAGCGAGAACTCCGAGTTCCGTGAGCGCGCGGAGAACGTAGGCGCCGCCGATGATCAGGATGCTTTTGCCGATCAGCGTGGCGTCGATCGTCGCAGTCTCTGCAGGACGGGCGACGACCTGCTCGCTGCGGACAGGCAGGATTGCCTGTCCTCCCTGCTCGAGTTTCGCAACGCGCTCTTCCAGACGCGCCAGTCGCGTCTCAAGTGAGTTGTCCGACACAACACTACGCAAACATTTCGGGCCGCAGCGTGTCGGTATGTCGCGTCACATCGCATTGTGAGACGACACACACCACGGAGCTCACTGCCCCCTTTACGCTATGCTTCAAGAGGTCCATTACGGAGGCCGACTTGGAAGCCACTCCGGTTCCCGACCGACGACGATTCATCAACTGGTTTCTCGGCACGTCATTCGGCGCGCTGGTCGTATCGGTCATCTACCCGATCGTCCGCTTCCTCAGCCCGCCGCGAATCCCCGAGCCGAACACCGCTTCGATCGAAGCGGGCGACACAAACGATCCCGAGCTCCTGCAGAAAGGATTCAAGATCGTCCGTTTCGGTTCGGATGCGGTCATCGTGGTCCGCGTCACCGACACCGACATTCGCGCTCTGTCGGCGACCTGCACTCACCTCGACTGCATCGTCGGCTATAAGAAGGACCGCAATCTCATCTGGTGCAATTGTCATGGCGGTTCTTATGACCTCACCGGCCGTAATGTCGGCGGTCCGCCACCGCGCCCGCTCACGGCCTTCAAGGTGAACCTCGTACCGAAAGCGGGCGGTTCAACCATCGTCGTTTCGCGAGCGTGACTTGAAGACGATCGACAAGCGCAGCATCGTGGCATGGCTCGATGATCGCGTCGGCTGGTCGACGCTGAAGGAGTTTCTCTCGCACAAGACCGTCCCCATGCACCGCTTCAGCGTCTTCTACTACCTCGGCGGCATGACGTTGTTCTTCTTCCTCGTGCAGGTCTGCACGGGGGTGCTGCTGATGCTGTACTACCGCCCATCCAGTGACGAAGCGTTCGAATCGATCGAGTTCATCGTCAGCACCGTGCCATTCGGATGGCTGGTTCGATCGATCCACGCGTGGTCCGCAAACCTGATGGTCTTCTTCGCGTTCGTACACATGGTCAGTGTCTACTTCCTGAAAGCCTATCGGCCGCCGAGGGAGCTGACGTGGGTGAGCGGAGTGGTGCTGCTGTTTTTGATTCTCGGCTTCGGGTTCTCCGGCTACCTCCTTCCGTGGAATCAGCTCTCGTTCTTTGCGACGCGCGTCGGCACTGATATCGCCGGCGTCGTACCCGGCCTCGGCCATTGGGTGCTCCGATTCTTACGCGGCGGCGATCGCGTGACCGGCGGAACGCTGTCGCGTTTTTATGGCTGGCACGTGGCGATCCTTCCGGCCATCACGGTCGCCCTTCTCGCGGCTCACCTGCTGCTGGTGCAGGTCAAAGGGATGAGCGTTCCGGCGGTGAGCGAAGAAGAGGCAAAGCGGCGGCCGCCGATGAGGTTCTTCCCGCATTTCGCGCTGCGCGATCTCTCCGGCTGGGTGTTTGCCCTCGGCGTCCTCGCCGCGCTCGCCGCGCTACTGCCGTGGGAGCTCGGAGAGAAGGCGGATCCGTTCGCTCCCGCGTACGCGAACATCCGTCCCGAGTGGTACTACGTCTTCATGTTCCAGACCCTGAAGCTCGTCCCCGGCGGCGAGATTCTGGGGATCGAATACGAAGCCATCCCGATCATTCTCTTCAGTCTCGCCGGCCTGCTGCTGTTGCTCGTTCCGTTTCTCGATCGGCGCGCGGCGCGTGAGGGACGGAGTCCCGGCTGGACGATCGCCGGCATCGCCGGACTCGCGTTCGTGATCGTGATGACATGCTGGGGATACGAGACGCTGATTCCCTTATACGTCGTCGTTCTGGCCGTCGTGCTTCTCTTCGTCTTCGCATTCATTACGCGCGGACCGACATCGGAGGAGCGGCGATGATCACGCTGCTCGCTGCGTTTTTCATCGTGGCCGCCGCGAGCCAGGGCCCGAGCTCGTGTGTGACTTGTCATGGCAGCGATCTCTTCGAGCCGAAGGATCGTGCGAAAGTTCAGAAGTTCCACGACGACGTGCACGCGCAGGTCGGGCTGTCCTGCCACGACTGCCACGGCGGCAATCCCGATCCGAACGCCGACATGGCCGCGGCGATGGATCCGAAATTCAAGGCGAATCCATTTATCGGGACGCCGAAGCGCGTCGACATTCCGGCATTCTGCGGCAAGTGCCACAGCTCGGCCGACTACATGAAACGCTTCAATCCCGCGGCGCGCGTCGACCAGCTCGCCGAATACCGGACCAGCGTCCATGGGCAGCGCCTCGCCAAGGGCGATGAGAACGTGGCCACGTGTATCGACTGCCATTCCGTTCACGACATCCGCCGCAGATCGAATCCTGATTCGCCCGTTTACGCGACGCACGTCGCGGAGACCTGCAGTCGCTGCCATTCCGATTCCAAGCGAATGACCGCGTATCACATCCCCATGGACCAGTACGCGCGCTGGCGCATCAGCGTGCACGCCAAGGCGCTCTTCGAGAAAAACGATCTGACGGCGCCGACATGCAACGATTGTCACGGCAATCACGGTGCGACGCCGCCAGGCGTGGAAAGCGTCAGCTTCGTCTGCGGCAATTGCCACGGACGCGAAGCGGAGTTGTTCCGGAAGAGCGCGAAACATGAAGGCTGGACGCGTCACAACGATCTACTCGCCACCGGCGCGAAATGCGGCGACTGCCATCCCGATGCACGCGCGAAGCTGGAGATCACCCGCTTCACCGACTGCGTCACGTGTCATGAGAACCATGGCGTCGTTCGTCCGACCGTGGCGATGGTGGGATCGCTGCCCGATGTGCCCTGCGCGTTCTGTCACGAAGGAGCAGGCGAATTGGCATCGCTCGTCGCCGAGCCTCCGAAGAAAGCGAGTCACTATCGTGAGCTGCGCGACACGCTGCTCGCCGCTGCGGCGCGGCAGCATCTCACCGGTGACGCGCGCTACGACTGGCTCGTCGATCAATTGCAACAGCTTCCGACGCATCGTCTGCCGGCCGCGCGCCCGGGTGAACAATCGCCGCTGCGGCCGGAGTTCGCACGGCTCTTCGAGAAGTTCCGCATCGGCAAGACGCACTACACGTTTCACGATACGAGCGGCCGCACTGTGAGTGTGGCGGTCCGCCGATGCGGCGATTGCCATATGGCCAGCGACGCCGCCGGCACGGCTAATGCGAAGTATCTCGCCGACGCCACACGCGGTCTGACGAGCATGATGGCGCGCGCCGAGCGCATCCAACTGGCCGCCCATCGTGGAGGCGTCGAGACGCGCAAGGCGAAGGCGGAGCTCGACAGCGCCGTCGACAATCAGATCGAGTTCGAGACGCTGGTGCACAGCTTCGGCGGCACTGAGGTGCAGGCCAAAGAGAAGGAAGGTCTGCAGCACGCCCGCGCCGCGCTGCTCGACGCGCAGCGCTCGCTCGAAGAGCTCGAGTATCGGCGCACCGGCCTGTTCATCGCCCTCGGCGTCATCATTCTGGTGCTCGTCGCGCTCGCGCTGAAGATCAGGACCTTGTGATTCACGTCTGCTCGCTGCTCCTGTTCGCTCTGGCCGCTCTGCCGTGCGGCAGGGTTCGCGTCAATCAGCAGAACCAGCTCCGAAACTGCACTCTCGAAGCGGACGTCAAATTTGCCGGAGCAGTGATCCCCAAGAATTCCATCGTCTTCTTCACCTCCGATGGCGTAATAAAAAAGACGTTCCTTGCGCGTGATACTGCCATCGCCGGCCACGTTTGCCGTGGCGGTGGTGATGCGTGGGAAACCGGTTTTTATCCGAGTGGCCGGCTGAGATTGTGCTGGCTGGCCAAAGACGAGACCATCGATGGTATTCCATGCCGGCGCGCGACGATCCTAGCGGATGTGATCGGTGGCAGGGTGGGTGTGTGGCTGCACGAAAACGGTCGTCTGGCCCATTGTGAAGCAGCCACCAGCTTCACCGTCGGTTCGTGCCGCGTGAAAAAGGGAGACACCGTAAATTCCGATGCGGCCGGAAATATCGGTGTGCGAGGCGTCACCTGCGGACGCACAAGCTCACACTAGGCATCCGGGAGAATCGAGGATGCTGCCCCTCGTGATACCTTCCCCACCATGTCCGAATCGGTGCAATGGGGGAAGGTCATCGACCAGACCCGCTGCATCGGCTGCCATGCCTGCAGCACCGCCTGCAAGTCGGAGAACGCCGTCCCTCTCGGCGTGAATCGCACCTACGTCAAGTACGTCGACATCGGACAGTTCCCGACGGCGCGACGCGCTTTTCAGGTCACCCGCTGTAACCAGTGCGACCATCCGCCCTGCGTCGAGGCCTGTCCTACATCAGCGATGTACCGCCGTCCCGATGGCATCGTCGATTTCGACAAAGACATCTGCATCGGCTGCAAGGCCTGCATCGCCGCCTGCCCTTACGACGCGATCTTCATCAACCCGGAGGATCACTCGGCGGAGAAATGTAACTTCTGCGCGCATCGCCTCGAGGTCGGGCTCGAGCCCGCCTGCGTCGTCGTCTGCCCCACCGAAGCGATCCTGATCGGCAACCTCAAAGATCCCGAATCGCGCGTCGCGAAGTTCGTCAACCGCGACGTCGTGGCCGTGCGCCGCCCCGAGAAGGAGACGCTCCCCAAGCTCTTCTACAAGGGCGCGCATCAGGCCACGCTCGATCCTCTGGCAGCACAAAGACCCGACGGAGGAATCTTCCTCTGGAGCGAACAGGGGAAGGGGCTGCCTCACCAGGTCGTCTCCGGCCATCCCGGGCAGGCGAACAACGTCGCGGCGGCAATGCTCGCCTACGACGTGCCGCATTGCGCGCCGTGGGGTTTTCCGGTCAGCCTCTATGTCTGGACGAAGGCCATCGCCGCCGGCTCGTATCTCGTCGCGGCGGTGCTCATCCTGCTCGGGCAACTCGACATCACGAATGTTCTCTGGAGGTGGACGACGCCGCTGCTGTCGGCGGTGTTCCTCGCGATCACCTTCATGCTGCTCATCGGCGATCTCGAACATCCCGCACGTTTCTACATGATTCTCACCCGGCCGCAGTGGCGGAGCTGGCTCGTACGCGGCGGCGTGATTCTGACTGCATTCAGCGCCGTGATCGGAATTCACCTTCTCTGGAGTTTCCTCGGCGGCACCCCGACGCGCGTGCTCGCGATCGTCGGAGTCCCGCTCGCCATCGCGGCCGGCACATACACGGCGTGGCTCTTCGCTCAGGCGAAGGCGCGCGATCTCTGGCAAAGTCCGCTGCTGCCGCCGCAGCACTTGGTGCAGTGCGTCGTGGCCGGCACGGCCGCGCTGCTGATCGTGGGACGGCTCGATCTCGCTCCGCTGTTCGCGATTGCGACAGCGTTCCATCTCATCCTCATCGCCGCGGAGATCCTGACGCCGCATCCGAC
>DASYUK010000346.1:0-9159 GCA_036001325.1 Thermoanaerobaculia bacterium | reverse complement strand
GGCTCGAGCTCGATCCGGCCATACGCCCGCCGCTCCTGAGGTCGAAGTGCCACGCATATTCAATTATCGCGTGGTTGCGTTCGACGCAATGGTGAAGTTGCGGATAGCTTCCGTAGTTCCGCAAACCCAAAGCGCATCATTACTTTCCAGCCGGAGATGCGCGGATCCGGGCATCAACGTGCCGCCGCGCTCGACCGCCAGGAGCGAGCAGGAACCGTCGCACGATCGCAGCTCATCGATGGTCAGGCCGGCCAGCGGTTTCGCCTCGATGCGCGCCACGCGGCGATGTTCATCGCGCGCTCGTGTCGAGCGGCCGAGGAGACGGGCGGAGAGCATTTCTCCGGAGACGTCGGAGATCGACAGGGCGTAGTCGGCTCCGGCGCGATGGATGTTCTCGAGGTTGCGGCCGTGATTGACGCGCGCGATCACGGCGACGTCGGGCACAGCATCGCGGGCGATCACCGTCGCGAACAGCGTCGAGTCGTCGCTGTCGAGCGCGAGGATCAGCGCGCGCGCATCGCTCAGTCCGGCGCGTTCGAGCACGGTCGAATCGAGAACGTCGCCGACGACGTCAACGTCGGGCGCGTGTTGACGTTCGAGCACGCGCACCTCTTCGTCGGCGTCTCTGAGCAGCTCGTGCACCTTGCGGCCGACTTCACCGAATCCGGCGATCAGAAAAGGGCCGCGCTGGCGGATGAGCGAGCCGCCGATCGTCGCGGCACTGCGCTCGATTGCCGCGGAGTCGCCGACGATCTCGAGCACGGCGCCCGACTCGATGCGCATGTCGGCGGTGCACGGCGCACGAAGATGGCTGCGCACCCACTGACCGACGACGACGGCGTCGAGCGTCAGCTCGCCAAATCTCTTTCCGACGACGGGGCTCGAAGGTGGAACGCGGACGTCGCGCCGCTCGAGGCCGGCCACTCGATCGAGTCCCGGCAGACGCGGGCTGATTCGCTCGCTGGCGTGCGCGGCCAGCGCCGCGGCGACGATGTGGCGCGGCGTATACGCCGCGGTCGCGCCAGCCAGCTCCATCGCTTTGCGATGTGCAGGCTCCTCGACGAACGAGTAGATCTCGCCGCGAAAACCGCTCTGGCGCGCGCGCAGGATGAGCGCCGCGTTCTCCTGATCGCGACCGTTGGCCACGACGGCTCGCGCCCGGCCGAGACGCGCCACATCGAGCGCGTCCTCCTCCGATCGCGAGAAGACGACGTCCTGGCCTGTCTCCATCACCGCACGCGCCTGCGCCTCGTCGATCTCGACCACGAGCGATGGCACATGCGCGCTCTTCAGTCGCTGCACGAGCGTCTCGACCGCCGGGCCGTATCGAAAGACGATCACGTGATTCGCGAGATGCTCATCGGCGACGCGTGGCACGCGCTGCTCGAAACGCTCTGCGAGAAACGGCAGAAGATAAATGGGGATGATGAGAAATACGAGGAAGACGCCGACGAACTGCACGCCGATGACGAGAAAGACCATCGCCGGATGCGACCAGTGAGCGTCATAACCGTAGCCCGTGGTACTGAGACTCTCCGCCGCCCACTCGAGCGCCTCGAAGAATGTGCGCTGCTTCCCCTCCAGCCGCGCCATGCCCAGTTGGTAGAGGAACGCCGACACGATCACGAAGGCGATCAGCGCGAGCATCAGGATCAGAAGGCGCGTGCGCGACTGATGCACGACTACAGTTAAGCACGTGGTGGCGCTTCTGTGCACAGTCCGCGGGTGCCGGCTTCCCCTGAGCAGGGACGAGCGGCGTTTCGTCTGCCCGCGCGGTCACTCCTTCGATATGGCTCGCAGCGGCTATTGCAATCTTCTTCAACCGCAGGATCGTCGATCGCGGCAGCCCGGCGACTCGGCAGAGGCGGTCGCAGCACGCCGGCAGTTTCTCGATCGCTTCAGGAGTGCGGTGCCCATGGCACCGCTCTTCGAGAGCGGCGGCATGGCCGCCGCACTCCAGAGCGTGATCGACGTCGGCTGCGGCGAAGGCTACTACCTCGGCGCCATGCAAAAACAATTCGGCGCGGAGGCGCACGGTGTCGACATCTCGGTCGCGGCGATCGATCTCGCCGCTCGGCGATATCGCGACTGCTTCTTCGTCGTCGCGAACGCGGATCGCTTTCTCCCTTACGCCGACGCGTCTTTTGATCTCGTCACGTCGATCACATCGCGGATGAATCCTGACGAGTTCCGTCGAGTGCTGAAGAACGACGGCCGGCTCCTCGTCGCACTGGCCGGACCGGATGATCTGATCGAATTGCGCGAAGCTGTTCTGGGAGAAGGAAAGCTGATCGATCGCGTGGAGCGCACCGTGTCGACGTTCGGTTCACGCTTCGTGATGAAGAAACACGAACGCGTACGGCAGGTCGTGCATCTCGATCGCGACGCGATCCACGATGTGATGGCTTCGTCTTATCGCGGATTGCGGGCATCACAACGCGAGCGCCTTGCGGCGCTCGCGGATATCGATGTGACGTTCAGTCGGGACGTGCTGCTCTTTACTTGTCGAAGCTGATGTTGCGAACGTAGTGGCAGGTGTACCCGCCCGGATTCTTGATCAGATAATCCTGGTGGTAATCCTCGGCCTGCCAGAAATCCTTCGCGGGAACGATTTCAGTGACCACAGGCCGCTTCCACGCGCCCGACTTATCGACCTTCGCCTTCTCGCGCTCGGCGACCTGGCGCTGCTGATCGTCGTGGTAGAAGATTGCCGATCGGTACGAGGTTCCGACGTCATTCCCCTGCCGGTTCAACGTCGTCGGATCGTGCATCTTGAAGAAGAAGTCGAGAATCTGTTCATACGAGATCTTCGTCGGGTCGAACTTGATCTCCACCGCCTCGGCGTGCCCTTCGTGGTTCCGATACGTGGCGTTCTTCACCGTGCCGCCGGTGTATCCGACGCTCGTGCTGATCACGCCGGGGAGCTTGCGCAGCAGATCCTGCGCGCCCCAGAAGCAGCCGCCGGCGAGCGTCGCCGTCTCTGTCTTCGCAGCGACGGTCTTGCCGCTCGATTTCGCGCTACCGGTCGCAGCCTTGCCGAATAGCGGCAGGTACTGGCCGTAACCTTCAGCCTCCAATCGATCGACCGGGATGAAGCGCATCGATGCGGAGTTCATGCAGTAGCGCAGACCGGTCGGCGGAGGTCCATCATCGAAGACATGTCCGAGGTGTGAGTCGGCGTGTTTGGAGCGAACTTCGGTGCGGACGATGAAGAGCTTGCGATCGCTCTTCGTGACGACATTCGCCGGCTCGAGAGGCTTCGTGAAGCTCGGCCAGCCTGTGCCCGATTCGAATTTGTCGAGTGAGCTGAACAGCGGCTCGCCCGACACGACGTCGACGTAGATACCGGCCTTGTGGTTGTCCCAATATTCGTTCCGGAACGGAGGCTCGGTTCCTTCATGCTGCGTCACTTCGTACTGAAGCGGCGTCAGCTTTTTCTTGAGCTCCGAATCGGAAGGCTTGGGCGCCTGATTGTTCATCCTGACTCCTTTGTTCGACGCAGCGAACACAAGCAGCGTCACTGCAACGAGAGCGATGAGAAAAAAGAAGCGGTTCCGCATGTTCATCGGAACCGCTCCGGAGACGGCAATGTTTCACTCGAACGATTACCAGCGGCGGTTGCGCCAGCGGTTTTCGTAGTAGTCATCATAGTCGCGCCGATCGAGGAAGCGCTGCCGGTCGCGCCAATCGCGTTCGTAACCGCGGCCGCCGAACTCGCGGGCGCGGTCGTAATCGCTTCCCCACCGACCGATGAAGTCTCGATCGTCGTAGTAGTAATCGCCACGATCGCGATCGTAGCCGCGATCGTAATAGCTGCGGTCGCGATAGTCGCGGTCGCGCGCATCACGGTTCCAGCGAAGGTCGTACTCTTCGCGCGGACGATCGCGGAAGCGTTCTTCGAATCGATCGGGATTCCACCGGTACGGGAAGCGCGTGTCGCGCGCGTTGTGCCTGTAGACATCTGACTGCCATCGACCGCCCGGGCCGCGGTAGGGGTCGGGCATCTCTCGTTCTGGGTCGTAACCGCCAATGAATCGTTCGTGATCACGGGGTCTCCACATCGCTCTTTTCCCTCCTTCGATGCTCGTTCTGCCTGTTTGGTTACACGTGCAGGAATCAGTCCGGAAACAAGCGGGGCACCTCATCTGTTTTTCTCTCGGCCTATGAAGAAGATCCGTGCACTCGTCTTCGATGGCGCGCTTCCGGCGCGCCTCGCCCTCGCTGCTCTCTGGCTGTCGCTTTTCGCTTACGCGGGACGGCCGCTCCTCGTGGCGGCATCCGCCGGAGGCATCGCTCCGGCGATCGCGTGGCTGGCTCTGTTCGGCTGTTCGCTGCTGCCGATGCTGCCGGCGCTCGGCCGACGCGACCCTCTGCGCAAGCGTTCATTGATGCATTGGACCGGTTACGCGACGCTCGGAGTGTTCTCGGTGTTGCTCGTGCTCGTCGCGCTTTCCGATATGCTCCGACTGTCGTTGTTTCTGGCGCACTTCGCGATCAACTCGCGCGCGATCAGCTTTGGTGTGCTCGGCGCGACCGTCGCTCTATCGATCGTCGGCCTGTTTCAGGCGCGCTGCCCCCGCATCAAACGCATCACGATCGCGCTCGACAATCTGCCGCCGGACCTCGACGGCTATCGGATCGTGCAATGGAGCGACGTGCACGTCGGTCCGACGATTCAGCGCCGCTTCGTGCAGACCCTCGTCGACAGGACGAACGCGATCGGAGCCGAGGCCATCGCGATTACCGGCGATCTCGTCGACGGCTATCTCGAGGAGTTGCGCGATCAGGTACAGCCGCTCGCCGGGCTTCGCGCGCGCGATGGCGTCTTCTACGTCACCGGCAATCACGAGTATTACTGGCGCGCCAGCGAGTGGATCCCTGAGCTCCAGCGACTCGGGCTGATCTTTCTCAAGAACGATCATCGCGTCGTGCAACCCGGTCTCGTGATGGCAGGTGTCACCGATCCCGCGGGCCGCTACACGCACAAGCAGGATGTCGGCAAAGCGCTTCAGGGCGCGCCGCGCGATGCGGTGAAGATCCTCCTGTCGCATCGTCCGCAGACCGCGCGTGATGCGAGCAACCTCGGCGCCGACGTGCAGCTCTCGGGTCATACGCATGGCGGGCAGTTCTTTCCATTCAATCTGTTGATTCGATTCTTCCAACCGATCGTGGCGGGACTGCATCGCGTCGGCCGCACCTGGCTGTACGTGAGTCGCGGGACGGGATATTGGGGACCGCCGTCGCGGTTGGGAGTGCATGGGGAGATTACGGTGATTACGCTAGGCCATCGCCGCCGATCCGATCTCCGGATGCGCGCGCGCGAATTCGACGAGGCGAGGTAGGTACTCGCGGAGTCGCGGAACGCGCACATCGCCGAGGTCCGCCTGCGCGTTCGTCGTGTCGTAGAGAGTGGGGTGAACGAAATAGTCGACGGCAGCCGAAGGAATCCGCATCCATCGCTGCAGGCCGAGGTCGAGCGCGCTCTTCGCGATGCCGCGCGTCAGCGGCATTCGAATCACATGACGGTGCGTCGCTTGCGCGATCTCATCGATCGTCTCATCGACTGTCAGCGGGTCGGGATCCGCGAGCTGATACACCTTTCCGACCGACTGTGGCAGAGCGCTCAGGCGTTCGATTGCCGCAACGATGAAGTCGCGCGGCACCACGTTGAATCGATAGCGCTTCGGTCTGCCGACGACCGGCAGTACCGCCACTCGTGGCTGGCGCAACAACCACTGCATCACGAAGTACGGTCCATCGAATTTCTGCGTCGCGCCGCTGATGCTGTCGCCGACGACGACCGAAGGACGATAGATGACGATCGGCAGACCGGTACGTTTGCGAACCTCGACCTCCGCGAGAAACTTCGTTTCTTCGTAGTAGTTGTTGAATGTCTGCCCTTTCTGCAGATCGTCTTCGCGGAACACTCCGTCGTACCGCCCGCTCACGTAACACGTCGAGACGTAGTGCAAGCGCCGAAGGGATGGGCAGCGCTCGGCGAAGTCGAGCACATGGCGCGTGCCATCGACATTCACGCGCATCCCGACATCCCGCGGCACCATGACGTCATAAATCGCAGCGAGGTGATAGATCTCGACCACATCATCGCCGGCGACCGTAAGCGGCGCCGTAATATCGCCTTCGACGAGTGTGGCGCCGGCAATCCTGCCGGCGCGTTCCCGCGCTAACTCAGCAAACTTCGGCTGCACGAGACAGATCGCGCGCATCTCCGGCGTGCGCGCCAGAAGCCGCGGCAGCAGCTCCGCGCCGAGAAAACCGGGGAAGCCCGTGAAAAAAATCGCCGGCATCGCGGCAGGTTACACTCCGCGCCGATGAGCAGCACGACTCTTCCACTGCCGCCCGTGAAGCGCACCTACGGCTGGCGCTCCTGGCGCGATCCGCTGCTCGAATCGCTGCTGGCGATTGCGGTCGGGTGCACGCTCAGTCTGATTGAAAGCAAAGCGCACAACGAGCTTCCGCCGCTGCACACGCTCGTGCGCAACTCGATTCTCGGCCTCACGATCCTGCTCCTTAGCCGCGGTCTGGAGACGATGCTCTCGTGGGCCATCGAGCAGAGCCGTGTTCCCATCGTCTTCCGCACGATCATCTATGCCCTCGGCGCCTGGGTCGGATTCTTTCTCGGGCTCGTCGCCGTCGCGTCGCTTTACGGCGCGGAAGAGAGCGACTTTCGATTTCATTCGTTTCATTTCATCTATTCGATCACCGCCTCGACGCTGCTCGCGATCGTGATCGGTTTCATCCTCCATCACAATCAGAAGCGAAAGGATCGCCTGCAGCGGGCCTACGACCGGCTCAAGGAGCATGAGTTCGCGGAGAAGGAGCTGGAGATCGCGCGAGCGATGCAGGAGCGTCTTCTGCCGCCGGCATCCATTCATCAGCCGGGATATCGCGTGGAGGCGCGCACGCACGCCGCGCGAATCGTCGCCGGCGATTTCTACGACGTCATCCAGCTCCCCAATGACGCCGTGGCCGTGCTTGCGGCCGACGTCTCCGGCAAAGGCATCGGCGCGAGTCTGCTCATGGCGTCATGCAAAGCGGCCGTGCCGTTTCTCGCATCGACCGGAAGCGCATCGGATGTGATGCGCGCGCTCAACTCGCGCCTCTACGATCAACTCGAACGTCGCGAATTCGTGGCCATGATCTATGCGCGTTTCGATCCGGCCACCGGCGACGTCGACATGGTGAATGCGGGGATGCCCGATCCATTCGTCATCGGCTCGAATGGCGATCTGCGCACGATCTCGTTTCGCGGCGACCGGCTGCCTCTGGGCGCCATGCGCGCCGGCAAATACGAGTCCACGCGATTCACGCTCGCGCCGGGCGAGCGCCTCCTTCTCTTTTCCGATGGACTTCCGGAAGCACTGCAGGATGGCACGCAGATCGGCTACGAGCGTGCCGAAGCTCTCGTACGGGGAGCGCACGATATCGATGAGATCGTTCGGCGCGTAACCACCGAACCCTCACTCATCATTGAAGATGACCTCACGCTCGTCATGCTCGAGCGCGCCTGGCACGCCCAGTGATCTACCTCCGAGTGGAGGACATCATGACAGGCCTCTATATTGGAATGGTCGCGCTGATTGTCGCACTCTGCGTCCTCGTCGCCGTCTGGTCGCGCTGGCGGACGCAGGTCGGCGGTGGCATCGGCCCCACCGAGTTCAGCGACGGCAGCATCACAGCCGGGCCGACCGGTTATCCTGAAGAGATGCATGGCTCGGGGAAAAAGATCACACCAACCGACAACAACTCAGCGGGTTATTGATCCTTCTCCCTCTGGGAGAAGGTGGCCGAAGGCCGGATGAGGGGCGCCCTCACCCGGCGCTGCGCGCCGCCCTCTCCCGCTGGGAGAGGGCTAACCATGTGTCGAATGCTCCTGCTGTTCCTCGCAGCGGCCAGCGTCGCATCGGCCGCGGACCTCGTCCCGCTCGACGAGCTCGGGAACGGTACATACCTGAGTTACGGCGGCGGCCTTTACGAGAACGGTTCGAACACGATGCCGCCGGATCATCTCGCCGCGGGCCTCTTTCACGCGCAACAGGTCGTGCCACGCGACCGCGATGGACGCCCGTCGGCAGCCGGCAAGATCGTGATGATTTCGATCGGCATGTCGAATACGACGCAGGAGTTCTGCGTCGCGAATAATCCGGCACCGTGCACGTCGTGGTCATTCGTCGGACAAGCCACCGCTGACCCCGCCGTCAATCACGAGACGCTCGTCCTTGTGAATGGGGCGGCGGGCGGAAAGTCGGCCGATTTCTGGGACTCGCCGAGCGATCCCGATTACAACCGCGTGCGCGACAACGATCTCACGCCCCTCGGACTGACCGAGGCGCAGGTGCAGGTGGCGTGGGTGAAGGTGGCGAACCCGCAGCCGGCCGCTTCGCTCCCCTCGGCGAACGCGGACGCATTCAGGCTCGAGACGCAGATGGGCAACATCGCTCGCGCCCTGAAGGTGCGCTATCCGAACATCCAGCTCGCGTACTTCTCCAGTCGCGCCTACGCCGGCTACGCGAGCTCAACGCTCAATCCCGAGCCATACGCATACGAGTCCGCCCTCGCCGTGAAGTGGGTCGTCGATGCCCAGGTGCAGCAACGCCGCAGCGGTACGGTCGTCGATGCGCGAGCAGGCGATCTCAGTGACAACTCGATTGCGCCGTGGATCGCCTGGGGTCCGTACCTGTGGCGCGATCGCACATTCTGGTCACGCACCGACTTTGAAGGCGACGGAACGCATCCGTCGCAATCAGGCGAGCAGAAGGTTGGCGCGATGCTCCTGAGCTTCTTCAAAGCCGAACCGACGGCCCAAACCTGGTTCATCCACGCGTTGCCGACAAAGCGACGCGCAGCACGGCACTGATCACGACGCTAGAATCCTGCACATGAGACCTGAGCAGACGATCTGGATCGCGATCGTTTTCAGCACCGTCATCTATGCATTCATCGCCTACATCGTGCCGCCGATCCGTTCGTTCATTCGAGAGCTCGGTGCGCGCGCCTCTCGTGTTGGTGCTGTACGCAATGGCGCTTGCCGGTTTCGTCGCGGGAACGACATACTCGATCATCGCGCGTGCACAACCGCAGCGAGTCCGCATGATCGTCAGTCTCGCGCTTTATGAAGCGTGCGCGATCTTTGGCCTG
>DASYUK010000345.1:0-2069 GCA_036001325.1 Thermoanaerobaculia bacterium | reverse complement strand
AGCTCGAGCTCGCTCGCCCGTCGCTCCTCTCGCGGATAGCTCGTCACGATCGTCTCCCTATGAGAGGTACTGCGCGATGGCTGCCTCGATGCGCTGCCGCGGCACCGCGCCGACGATCCGGCCGCGCTCCTGGCCATCCTGAAAGAAGATGAGAAGGGGAATTCCCTGCACACCGAACTGCGATGCGATGCGCCCGTTCTCGTCGACGTTGAGTTTTGCAAAGCGAACGTCGGTGCGCTCACTGGCGAGCTGTTCGATCACCGGCGCGATCATGCGGCACGGCCCGCACCATGCCGCCCAGAAGTCGACGACGAATTTCCCGCGGCTGATGCTCCGCGCGAAGTCGGAGTCGGTCAGCTCGACGGGCTGACCATTCGTCGTCACTTCCAACGCCGTTCCGCACTTTCCGCAAATTTCTTTTTTCCCACTGCCGAGGGGCGGGACGCGGTTCGCTTGCCCGCACGATGGACAGCGGATGATCTGACCATCCATGCCAGTGACCCTTGCGAAAGAGGCGCCACGCTATAGACTTTCGCGCCGTGGCGACAAAGAAGCCGAAACCCAAGCGCCGTCAAAGCTTTCTGCCGCTGGCGATCGGGACGACCGGCGGCGTGGTGATCGCCGGCCTGGCCTTCTGGTTCTTCAAGGAGCAGGCGGAGCATGTCGTGGCCGGGACCGCCGACGAGTACGACACAGCGATCATCAATGCGGTGCACACAATCGACAATCCGGGCATGCATCGCACGATGGAAGCCGTCACGCAACTCGGGACGCACGCGGTGATCGGCACCGCGGCCGGTTTGACTGCGATCGCGATGTTGCGCAAGGGCCGCAGAGATGAAGCGTGGACCGTGATCGTGAGCACCGGCGGCGCGATGGCCATCAACACGCTGCTCAAGAACATCTTTCAGCGCAAGAGACCGGTGGAGCTGGCGCGTCGCATCAAGCTGCCGCGCTCTCACAGCTTTCCCAGCGGCCATTCGCTCTTATCCGCGGCGACCTATCCGATCGTCGCGCATCACCTCGTCGAACAGCAATCGCTTCCGATTCAGGCCGCGGCGCACACGCTCGCCGGCCTGATCATCCTCAGCGTCGGATTCTCGCGCGTTTACTTCGGCGTACACTTCCCGTCCGACGTTCTCGGCGGCTTCGCCGCCGGCTTCGGCTGGCTCGGATTGACTTCGTTGTCGCATACGGTGGTGGATCGCGCGGAGAATGCGCGGGAATAGTGTTCAGTTAGAGATATTGAGATGTCATCGGTCACTCAAACTTATGGCGCAAACATCGCTTTCATCGAAGAGCTGTACGAGAAGTATCGAAGCAATCCCGACAATGTGAGCGCGAGCTGGCGCGAGTTTTTCGAGGACTACCAGCCGGTGTTCGAGGAGGAGCTCAGTGGAGCGCCGGTGTCCTCACCGGCGCCGGTCAGTGTGCCGGAAGAAGCGCCGGTGAGGACACCGGCGCTCCACGAAGCACCTCGCCCTACGCCGGTCCCGGGCAACGTCGTGATCCTTCGCGGCGCGGCGGGCAAGATCGCTCAGAACATGGAGGCCTCGCTGGAGGTCCCGACCGCGACGTCCGTACGCACGGTCCCCGTCAAGTCACTCGAAGAGAACCGGCGTGTCATCAACAACCATCTCGCGCTGACAGGCCAGAGCAAAGCATCCTTCACGCACATCATCGCGTGGGCGATCGTCAAGTCGCTCAAGCAGTATCCGCGCATGAACTCCGCGTTCACCGAGCAGGATGGCCAGCCTGCTCGCGTCGATCACGAAGATGTCAACCTCGGCATCGCCATCGACATCGAGCGCAAGGACGGTTCGAGCTCACTGCTCGTGCCCAACATCAAGCGCGCGCAGACGATGGACTTCGCGCAGTTCCTCAAGGCCTACAACGATGTCGTGCGCAAAGCGCGCAACAACACCCTCGAGGTCTCCGACTTCGAAGGAACCACGATCTCGCTGACGAACCCCGGCACGATCGGCACGATCGCCTCCGTCCCGCGGTTGATGCAAACGCAGGGAGCGATCATCGCCACCGGCCAGATCGATTACCCCGCTGAATATTCG
>DASYUK010000344.1:0-3522 GCA_036001325.1 Thermoanaerobaculia bacterium | reverse complement strand
TCAGAGATTCGTTTCCGATTGCATCATCGCTCGGACCGCCGCGCTCGGCGTGGGATAAGCCTCTCGGTCCATCGCCAGTGCAACGCCGGCAGCGATCACCTGCATGAGCAGAAGCAACGAAGAGATGCCGTGCAGTCGTCCGAAATGGCGGCGTACAGGATCCTCGCGAGAAAGCTCAGAGATCGGCACCGGCGACTGCGCGCGAACCGCGCGGATCCGCAGGTCGGTCGCGGCCTGTGCCGCGGCGAAGAGGATGGCGACCAGGACGACGGCCAGGACGTGCACACGGCCGCGGCGCCAATCGAGAAAGAGCAGCAGCAGTGGCGCGCCGAGGCCGATGTAGTGCCATCGCGACAACATCACGCCGACGATGTCGGCGGCAATGGTCGCGTTCGGTGCGCCGCGAAATGCTGCCGGCGCCGCCACCGCGATCAGGAAGAGTCCGCTTCCGAGCCAGATGGCGTGAACGAGACGTGCGATGAGATGCCCGCTCATCGGACGATCCTGGCGATCGATTCGTTTAGCGGCGGCCAGAGCACGCCTCGATCGGTGATGATCGCGGTGATCAATCGCGCCGGCGTCACATCGAATGCGGGATGTCGCACGGTCACCCCCACGGGAGCGATCCGTTGTCCGAATGCCTCGACGACTTCCTTCGCGCTCCGTTCCTCGATCGGGATCGCATCACCCGACGGACATTCGAAATCGATCGTCGACACGGGGGCGGCGATATAGAACGGAACCCCGTGAGTCTCGGCGAGCACCGCCAGCATGTAGGTGCCGATCTTGTTCGCCGTGTCGCCGTTCGCGGCGATCCGATCCGCGCCGACGACCACGGCGTCGAAACGATCCTGTTGAAAGAAATATCCGGACATGTTGTCGGTGATCAATGTGACGTCGATCCCTTCCTGCTGCAGGTCCCACGCCGTGAGCCGTGCACCCTGCAGATAAGGTCGCGTCTCGTCGGCGAAGACATCGATGCTCTTGCCGCTCTCGACTGCCGCACGGATCACGCCGAGAGCCGTGCCGTAGCCGGCGGTTGCGAGCGCGCCCGCGTTGCAATGAGTCAGCACCGTGCTGCGCTGGCCGAGGAGCTCGGCGCCGAAGCGGCCGATACGCATGTTCGCTTCGACGTCCTCTTCGAGGATCTTCTCGGCTTCTTTGACGAGGTCGGCGCCGCGCTTGCGCGCGTCGAGCATGCGCTCGATCGCCCAATGAAGGTTGACGGCGGTCGGCCGCGTCGCCCTGAGGATCTCCGCCGCCGCATCAATGTCTTCGGCCATGGCGATCCCGAACGCCGCGGACACACCGATGGCGGGCGCGCCGCGCACCACCATGTCGCGGATCGCCGTCGCCACCGACTCGGCAGTGCGGCACTCGACCCATTTCTCTTCGTTCGGCAGCAGTCGCTGGTCGAGCAAGCGCAGTGAGTCGCCCGTCCAGCGCAGTGGTGAAACATGAACGCGCTTCGCAGTCTGAACCACCTCGATATACTAGCCGACCGACCGAGGAGGACCCATGGTGAAGGTTGGAGTGAACGGATTCGGGCGCATCGGACGCAACGTCGTCCGCGCCGCGATGGCTGGAAAGTTCGACATCGATTTCGTCGCGGTCAACGATTTGACGGACGCGGCGAACCTCGCCTATCTGCTCAAGTACGACTCCGTTCACGGCACGATTCACAACGACATCAAGGCGACGGCGAATGGCCTGACCATCGACGGCAAAGAGCTTCGCGTTTTCTCCAATCCCGACCCGGCCGAGATCCCCTGGGGCGACTTCGGCGTCGAGATCGTCGTCGAGTCGTCGGGACGATTCACATCGAAGGACAAGGCCTCGCGCCATCTGCGCAAAGGTGTCGAGCACGTGATCATCTCCGCCCCGTCGAAAGACGCCGACATCACGATCTGCATGGGCGTCAACGAGAACGCGCTCGATGCCGGCAAGCACAAGGTCATCTCCAACGCCTCGTGCACGACGAACTGCCTGGCGCCGTTGGCGAAGGTTCTTCACGAGAGGTTCCGCATCACGATGGGGATCATGACCACGGTGCACTCGTACACGAACGATCAGGAAATCCTCGATCTGCCGCACAAGGATTGGCGGCGGGGGCGCGCGGCCGCGCTATCGATGATTCCGACCTCGACCGGGGCGGCGAAAGCTGTCGGTTTGGTGCTGCCGGAGCTCAAAGGAAAAATCGACGGCATCTCCGTTCGCGTTCCGACGCCGAACGTCTCGCTCGTCGATCTCACGTTCCACACCGAGAAGGCGACGAACGCCGATGAGATCAATCAGGTGCTGCGCGATGCCGCAAACGGACCGCTGAAGAAGATCCTCTCGTACAGCGACGAGCAGCTCGTCTCGATCGACTTCAACGGCGACGCGCATTCGTCGATCCTCGACACGACGTTCACGCGCTCCGTCGATCCGCACATGCACAAGATCCTGTCGTGGTACGACAACGAGTGGGGCTATTCCAATCGGATATTGGATCTCATCGCCTACGTGGCGCGGGTGAAGAAGGAATCGTTGGCGGCAGCTCGATGATCTGGGCTCTCGGCTCTCGGCTGTCGGCTGTCGGGACATGATCAACATTCGCACGATCGATCGTCTTCCGCTCAAATCAGGATCGCGCGTCTTCTATCGCGTCGACTACAACGTCCCGATGGAGGGGACGCGCATCACCGACGCCACACGCATCGAAGAAACACTGCCGACGCTGAAGGTGCTTCGCGATCGCGGCGCCGCCCTCGTCATCGCCAGCCACCTCGGCCGCCCGAAAGGGAAGCATGATGAGAAGTATTCGCTCAAACCGGTGCGCGATCGGCTCTCGCAACTGCTGAATGTCAGCGTGCAATGGGTCGACGATTGCATCGGCGTCGATGCCGAGGAGAAGTCCGCGGGGTTGAAAGCGGGTGAGCTGCTCCTCGTCGAGAATCTTCGCTTTCATCCAGGCGAAGAAAAGAATGATCGCGAATTCGCCGAGCAGCTCCGCAAACTCGGTGACTTCTACGTCAACGACGCATTCGGCGCGTCGCATCGCGCGCACGCATCGATCGACGCCCTGCCGCGTCTTTTTCCGAAGAAGAACATCGCCGGAGGCCTGCTCCTGGCGAAGGAGATCGAGTTTCTGCAAAAGGTGACGAATGTCTCCGACCGTCCCTTCATCGCACTTCTGGGCGGAGCGAAGATCGCCGGCAAGATCGAACCGCTCGAAGCGCTGATGAAGCATGCCGATGCGATCCTCATCGGCGGCGGCATGGCCAACACGTTTCTCGCCGCGCAGAACCTCAACATGGGAGACTCGCTGATCGATCATGAGTCGATGGAGGTGGCGCGGAGGATTCTTGCCGAGGGCAGCCGTGCGCAGATGATCGTTCCGGTCGACGTGGTGGTTGCCGATTCGCTCGAGTCGCCGACGAAGATCGAGACCGTCGACGTCAGCGCCGGCCTGTCCGAACCGCAGCGAGCGCTCGACATCGGCCCGAAAACGATCGCGCGCTTTACCGCCGAATTGAAGAA
>DASYUK010000343.1:0-3809 GCA_036001325.1 Thermoanaerobaculia bacterium | reverse complement strand
ATGTAAATCATCGATTGCAGATGCTGTCTCGGGATCGCGTACCGCGCGATCTCCAACGCCAGCGGCGGGAACGGCACGCCGACCAGCGCCTCCGGGATTCCGATGCGGCCGGAGCTCATCAGCCGATAGTCGCAGGCGAACGCCATGAGCGCGCCACCGGCGATCGCGTGGCCGTTGACTGCCGCCACGATCGGCTTCGGGAAGAGGAAGATCGCGCGCAGGACGGCGTCGAGCGACTCGACGAAACGCTCGACGTAATCGCCTCCGGCGTTGATGAGCCGCGGAAGATCGACACCGGCCGAGAAAATCGAGCCGGTCCCCGTCAGAATGACCGCCCGCGCCTCGGCGTTCTCTGCAACAGTTTCCAGCTCCTTGCGTAGACTCTCACAGAGCTCCAGATCCATCGCACTGGCCTTGCCGTGGGAAAGTCGAAGCGTCAGGATGCCGTTGTCAAAGTCGCGTTCGAGCATAGTGAAGGATCATATTCTCGATGAATCAGCAGAAGCGCTCCCGAAAAAAACTCTTCATCACGATCGGCATCGCCGTCGTGGTTCTCATCACACTCGCGTCGATGGTGGCGTCGCGCAAACGCGATAAGCCGATCCTCGTCACGACCGACAAGGCGTTCCGAAAAAACATCACGCAGTTGGTGACTGCGACGGGGAAGATTCAGCCGGAGGTCGAAGTACCGATCGCGCCCGAGGTGTCGGGGGAGATCATCGCCATTCCCGTGAAGGAAGGGCAGAGAGTGAAGAAGGGCGACCTCGTGCTGAAGATCAAACCCGACACGTACCAGGCGCAGGTCGAGGCACAACAGGCGGCTCTCTCGGCGGCGCGCTCGGCGATCGTGCAGCATCGCGCGGAGCTGGCGAAAGCCGAGATCGATTACAAGCGGGCGCTCAATCTCTTCAATCAGCATCTGCTATCCGAGTCGGACCGGAATGCGGCGCAGACGAACTACGACATCGCCAGGGCCGCCGTGCAGTCGTCGATGTTCGAGGCGCAGCGCGCCGAGGGGGCGCTGAAGCAGATCCGTGAGGCGCTGAGCAAGACGACGATTTACGCACCCGCGGATGGAACGATCAGCACGCTGCCGGCGCGCGTCGGGCAGCGCGTCGTCGGAACGAGCCAGTTCGCCGGCACCGAGGTGATGCGCATCGCGGATCTCAATTTCATGGAAGCGGTCGTCAATGTGAATGAGAACGATGTCGTCAACGTGAAGCCCGGCGACAGCGCGCGGATCAACGTCGACGCCTATCCCGACAAGAACATCCGCGGCCTCGTGCGCGAGATCGCTTCGACGGCGAAGACGAATAACGCCGGCACGCAGGAAGAGGTCACGAACTTCGAGGTGAAGATCTCGATCCCCGATCAGGGAGTCGTGCTGCGGCCGGGCATGAGCGCGACCGCGGACATCGAGACGGCGACGGTGCAAAACGCGGTGGTCGTTCCGATCCAGAGCGTGACGGTGCGCACCGCAGATAGCAAGCTCTCGCCCGAAGAGCGCGAGCGGCAGACTTCGGCGGAGAAAGCGCGCGAAGCCAGCGACAACCGCGCCGACGTCACCAACACGGCGATCGAGAAGCGGAAGCAACGCGAGCTGCGCGAGACGATGCTGCGTGTCGTGTTCATCAAGGTCGGCGACAAGGTCAAGATGCAGAAAGTCGATACCGGCATCGCCGATAACACCTACATCGAGATCAAGAGCGGCATCAAGCCGGGCGACGAGGTCGTCTCGGGATCGTATACGGCCATTTCGCGCAAATTGAAGGATGGCGCCAAGGTGCAGATCGAAAAGGCCGGCGCCAAGAGCTAGGCAGTTCCCTCGCCCTCCGGGAGAGGGTGGCGCGCAGCGCCGGGTGAGGGGCGCCCCTCATCCGCCGCTTCGCGGCACCTTCTCCCGATGGGAGAAGGCTGAGAAACCATGCTCAACGAAATCGGCGAGTCATTCCGCATCGCCTTCAGCGTCATCCGCGCGCACAAGATGCGCTCCATCCTCACCGCCCTCGGCGTCATCATCGGCATCATCGCCGTCACGCTCATGGGCTCGGCCATCTCCGGCATCGAGGTCGGATTCGAGCGAAGCATGTCGGTCATCGGCGACGACCTTCTCTACGTCGAGAAGTGGCCGTGGCATCACGTCGACGACTGGTGGAACTATCGCAACCGGCGGCGCATGGAAGTGCGCTTCGCCGAAGAGCTGAAGCGCAACATTGCGGCCACGCCGAATTCGCAGCTCATCACCGCGGTGCCGACGATGAACACCGTACGCACGGTCAAGTTCGGAGACAACGAAGTGCGCGGTGTCTTCACGCAGGGGACGAACGAAGAGTTCCTCGTGACATCGACAGGCTCATTCAAGGAAGGGCGTTTCTTCACCGAGACGGAAGCGCGCGGCGGGCACAACATCGTGGTCATCGGCTATGACGTGGCGGAGGCGCTCTTTCCGACGAGCTCCGCGGTCGATAAGACGGTGATCATCGACGGCAACCCGTATCGCGTCATCGGTGTCTGGTCGAAGATGGGGACATTTCTCGGTCTCTTCAGCTTCGACACGTACGCGGTCGTGCCGCTGCCGTCGTTCATGAAGAACTTCAGCTCGCGGCTCGACACGCAGATCCGCGTCAAGGTGAAAGACAAAAATCGGATGGAGGCGGCGAAGGATGAGTTGCGCGGCGACATGCGCCGGGTCCGCGGACTCCAGCCCGAGCAGAAGGACGATTTCGAGATCAACGAGCAGCAGGCGCTGCGCTCGGCGATCGGTCCGGTGAAGGCGGGCATCGCCGCCGCCGGATTGTTCATCACCGGCCTGGCGCTCTTCGTCGGCGCGATCGGCATCATGAACATCACCTACGTGAGCGTGAAGGAGCGCACGCGCGAGATCGGGACGCGCAAGGCGGTGGGCGCGCGACGGCGCGCGATCCTTCTGCAGTTCCTCGTCGAAGCGGTGTCGATCTGCCTCATCGGCGGAGTGGTCGGACTGACGCTGTCGTGGTTGATGTGCACCGCCGTCGCGGCAGCGTTCCCGTCGTTCCCGATGCGCTTTTCGCTGACCCTCGTGTTCACGGGATTGATCGTCTCGACGATCACGGGGATCTTTTCAGGGTTCGCGCCGGCATTGTCCGCGTCGCGGCTGGATCCGATCGAGGCGCTGAGGTACGAGTAATGGCCTTCACTGAAATCATCCGCATGGCTCTCGGCGCCCTGAAAACGAACAGGTTGCGCTCCGCGCTGACCATGCTCGGCGTGACGATCGGCGTTTTCTCCGTGATCGGCGTCATGACGGCGCTCAGCGTCATCGCCGGCTCGATCGAAACGGGCCTCAGCTTCCTCGGATCGAACATCTTTCAGTTCGCAAAATACCCGGTCGTGAGCACGCGCGATCCGCACGAGCAGTACAAGAACCGGCGCAACATCACGCTCGAACAGGGGAACGAATACAAGCGTCTGATGGAGGGGCAGGCTGCGGTGATTTGCCTCAAAGTGTTCGATCCCGGAAAGCCGGTGGGCTACGGATCGCAGAAGAAGCAGGGAATTACGATCGTCGGCACGAACGAGAACTTCGTTCTGGCGAACGCCTACACGATCGGGTACGGCCGCAATATCACTGCCGAAGACGTGACGCTGGGGCGCGCCGTGACCGTCGTGGGCACAGACATCCAGAAGCGTCTCTTCCCGAGCCAGACGCCGCTCGGCAAGACGGTGAAGGTGAACAACAAGCCTTACCAGATCATCGGCGTCTTCGCGGAGAAAGGCTCGTCGTTCGGACGGAGTCAGGATGATCTTGCGGCCGTGCCCATCACGAAGTT
>DASYUK010000342.1:0-4173 GCA_036001325.1 Thermoanaerobaculia bacterium | reverse complement strand
TCTCATAGAGAATCGCGAACGGCGGCACGATGAGACCGTCCGGCAGCACATAGGTCGCCGCGCTGATGAACCAGCGAATGGTCCGGCCGCCGATCGCGCGCCCGGGCAGGTCGCCGGCGTATTGCCAAAGCACATCGATGGCGATCAGCAGTCCGACCGCGGCCCCCTCGGAGACTGCAGCATCGCCCATCACATCCTCGAACTGCGGATGGAGATCGACTCTCCAACGATTCCGCGGCGAAGACACTTTGCCTCCCTTCGCGACGGGCTGAGGTGCGAGTCCGGGGGCCATAAACGTTACCTCCAGCTTGCCGGCCCTTACTTCATTAATGATGGATTGTATGCTCAAAAACCATAAGCGATGGGGCAAAAGTATGCGTTTGAAACAGCAAAGTAACGATTGACAGGCATCAAAAGTATGTCTATGTTGAGATAGACAGACGAAGGAGAGACCGCATGCCGCAAAAGGAGAACGAGACCCAGGATCAGCCAATGTCAGTCGTTCGCACGACGGTAAATCTGACCCCGGAGGCTGTCGAAGCGGTGCGGGAGATGGCCCGGGAGCGCGGGACCACCGTTGCCGATGTGATCCGGCGCGCCATCTGGATTGAGAAGTATCTGCACGAGACGCTGAAGGCCGGCGGGAAAGTCCTGCTCGAAGACGCGGCTCACGGCGTACGCGAACTGGTGATTCGATAGCAGGGAAGGACCCCGACTCGAGGTGAGCAGTGAAGGTTGCTCACGGCACGCAGTGGCAGTTCAGCAGCGGACGGCGCGCCGCCGCGAAGGCGCATCGTCCATTCCTCACGCTTCAAACCGTCGAGCAGCAGCGGGAAGAGAAGCGCGGCCAGATAGCCCTGCTGCTCGTCCGGCTTCTCGCTGGTCTGGCAGCGGGCGCGCTGCTCCTGTTCGCGGTGGCGGGATGGCTCGCACTCGACATCACGAACATCAAAGACGTGCTCGTCGTGGTCTTTCCTTCGGTTGTCGCACTCGTCGGCACAGTCATCGGCTACTATTTCGGCGGCCGGGCGGGGAGTCCGCGCAACCGGCGTGGAACTCAATGACGCCGGTTTGGTTTATGGGTGGGCAATCACGACGAGCGCCGGCGCTCTGCGCACGACGCAGTCGATCGCGCGCTGAAGCGTCGCCGGATCGAGGGCGGCGAAGCTCTCGTCGAGAACGACGAGCTCCGCATTCTGAAGCAGCGCGCGAGCGATAAAGAGGCGGCTCTGCTCGCCGTGTGACAGGCGCCATCCCGTCTCGCCGACCATCTGCGACAGTCCCGCCGGCATCTGCGCGAGCAGATCGCCGAGTCCCAGCTCCTCGCATAGCTCTTCGGCGTCTCGCCAATCCTCAGGTTGCGGCGGCCAGCTTCGTCCCATCAGGAGATTGAACGCGAATGATTCGCTGAGGACGTGATTCTCATGAAACTGCGGGGCGAGAACGGCACGACGACGCCAGCCAGCGGAGCCGAGCGACGCATGATCGAAACCGTCGAGAAGAAGAAGGCCTGCATCCGGCAACCGCGCGCCGGACAAGATCGAAGCGAGCGTCGATTTTCCCGATCCCGAGCTGCCTGCGAGGACGATTCGCTCGCCCGTGCGCACGCTGAACGAACATCCGCGCAGCACCGGCTCGGCGCGATTGCCATATCGGAAGCCGATTCCCTTCGCATCGACAACGGTCCCCTCGCCGGCGCGAGAGGCGATGACGGCATGCCGATCGCGCGGTTGTGATGCAGCGCGAGACAATGGTGCGACTTTCTTCCATGCCGAAAGAGCGCCGATGACATCGGGCAGGCCGGTCGCCAGGCGCTTCATCGCCTGCTGGGCGAGAACGATTCCGCCGAGACTGATCGCCAGCGCCGCCGGCGTTTTCTGACCGTTGAGGATGCTCGGCGCGAGTCCGAGAAGCGCCAGCGCGATCCAACCGCGCGGAATGACGGCGGTGATCCACGGCAGCGAGCGGTCGAGTCGGAGAGACGAATCGATGTAGCCTTCGAGTTGCCTATCCTCATCGTCATGCCAGAGCTCAGGCGGCTCCTGCACGAGACGCGTTCGATGCCCGACCATCCGCTCGACGAGATCGCCGGTCAGCGACAGGCGCTGCGAGCTCCAGTTGTCGTAACGACGATGAAAGGCGATCGTCATTACGGTGATGACTAAAATCCAGCCGGCGAGCAACACAACGTGCAGTATTCCGCCCGCTCCGCCGGCCAGGACGAACGCGGCGATCGTCAGCTCGATCAACGCGAAGAAGGCGAGGAAGCCGCCGCTTCGTCCGAGAACTTCGACGGCATCGCCCTCGAAGACACGCGCGAGATGCCTTCCCGCTCCGTCGGTGCGAAGCTGCTCGGGATCGAGGCGCAGCGATCCGTAGAGAAGTCTCTGCCGTAAAACGAATCCACAGGCGAGAGCGACGAGACCTTGTAGGGTCGAGGCAACGTAGTGGATAGGGATGAGCAGAAGAAGAAGCAGCATCCACGCGACGAGCCACGCGCCATCCGGCTTCCCCTCCAGTGCCGCTCGTCCGATGACCGCCCACGCCAGAACGAAAATGACGTAACGAGCGACGTGCGTCGCGGTCAGCGCGAATGCGTAGGTCATTGCGGCGCTGTCGGCGAGATGCCGCCAGAAGCTTGCGCGCAGCGATCGCCGGATGAGCCAGCACTCGCCGACCTCCTCTTCGCCAAAGCGTTCAGCAATCAAGCGGCGACGCAACTCCTCACGACCTGATTGCACGGTCTCGAGAAGACGATCGAGCGCGGCGCTGCGCGACGTCTCGACCGCTTCGCGGAAGAGCGACGATACGACCGAGCGCTCGATGCGCACTTCAGAGAGATCGGCGGAGACAAACACACTCGTTCGACCGCAATTGCGCAGGAGAACGAGAAAACCATCTTCAACGCGAATCAAAGCCGGCGCAGACGCCGCCAGTACGGCATCGACATCGCGATAGAGCATTCGGACCTTTTCGGCTTCGATGCCCGCGCTCTCAGCGACCGCTTCGATGTCGACAGAGGCGACGCTGCTCTCCGCCTCTCGGTCAGCGAGTCCATGCGCGCGCGCGACAAACGCGATCGCCTCGCCGAGACGATTCGACGGCCACAGCAGCGGCATCAACTCAGATCTGCGCATGGATGAACGCTTCCTCTTCGACCTTCTGATCTTCGATGACGATGCCGCCGCTCATCCGCAGCCGGCGCCACGAGCCATCCGACCACGTGGCACGCTTCAAAGCCGCTTCGGCGTCGAGCATGGCGCGATATCGCGAGTCCTCGCGCGCGGCCAATACCGACGGCTCGCCCTGCTCGACGATGCGGCCGCCGTCGATGACGATCACGCGATCGAAGAGCGTCGTCTCGGCGATATCGTGAGTGATACAGAGAAGCGTGACGTTGTTCCACGCCGTTCGGCTTCGCAGCAACAATTCCCGACGCCTCTCCCGATCGAGTCCTCGGAACGGTTCGTCGAGGATCACCAGTCGCACATTCGATCGGAACATGGCCCGGGCGAGACGAACGCGCTGCCCTTCGCCGCCCGAGACGAGCGCGCCCCCTTCGCCGAGGTCGGTCTGGAGGCCGTTGGGTAACATCGCGAGGAGATCGGCGAGATCGGCGGCTTGCAGAGCGGTACCAACAGCATCGCAACTTTCTCGCGAGCCGTAGCGAATGTTGGCGAGCAGCGATCGATTCCAAAGATGAACGGCCGGGTCGACCCATGCGGTCATCTCTCGCAACGATTCGTCGAGCGCGTGGTCATCAATGAGTATTTGACCCGCGACCGGTTGATGAAATCCGAGGAGTGCGCCGACGAGGGTCGATTTGCCGGCGCCCGAGGGGCCCACGATCGCGACGTGACTGCCCGGCGGCATGCAGAGATTGATGTCTTTCAAGACATCGCGGCCGGCGATGCGGATCGTCACTCTTTCGTATGCGATTCCAACCGCGCCTTCTTTTTGTTCGCCGTGCGACAGAGCGCGGCGCTCCACTTGCGGCGCGCCGAGTGGCTCGAGCAATCGCGCGGTGATGTTGCGATATGTCGGCGCTTGACGAAGAACAATCGCGATCTCCTGGCCGAGAACGGGAAGACTGAGCGCCCAGAAAACCAGAAGGAGATTGAGGCCGGAGGCACCGGCATGCGACACATGCGCGAGGACGATCCAACCGACGAA
>DASYUK010000341.1:0-2997 GCA_036001325.1 Thermoanaerobaculia bacterium | reverse complement strand
CGGCGGACTCGCCTTCAACATCGGGAACATCGCGGGGACCGGCCTTGGCCTCTCTGCGCTCGCCGACGTCGATGTCCGCATTGGCGCCGCGCTGAGCGCGGCGATGGCGATCGCGCTATTCGTCCTGCCGGAAGCAGGACGTGCGATGGACAGGTTCGTGCAGCTCCTGGGCGTTCTGATGATCGCGCTCGCGCTGTACGTTGCCGTCGCGTCGCGGCCACCATATGCCGAGGCGCTGCGTTCGATGGTGTTGCCCGCGCGCATCGACGTCCTGTCGATCGTGACGATCGTCGGCGGCACGGTGGGCGGCTACATCACGTTCGCGGGCGCGCATCGTCTGATCGACGCGGGCATCGTGGGCCGCGAGAACCTGCCCGCGGTCACGCGCTCCGCGGCGGTGGCGATCGGCGTCGCCTCCGCGATGCGCGTCGTGCTCTTTCTCGGTGCGCTTGGCATCGTCGCGCGCGGTGTGACGCTCGACCCCGCGAATCCGCCCGCCGACGTCTTTCGCCGCGCCGCGGGCCAGGCGGGTTATCGCCTCTTTGGCGTCGTGATGTGGGCGGCCGCCATCACGTCCGTCGTCGGCTCCGCCTACACCTCGGTCTCATTTCTCCGCTCGCTCGGTCCGAGGATCGATCGGCAGTGGCGAGTCGTGACGATCGCGTTCATCGCCGTGTCGACGATCGTGTTCCTGATCGTGGGGCGGCCGGTGAAAATCCTGGTCGCCGTTGGAGCGTTGAACGCGCTCATACTACCATTGTCGCTCGGTGCCATGCTGCTCGCGGCTCGACGACGCACGGTTGTCGGTGACTACAGGCACCCTGCGTGGCTCGTTGCGACTGGTGCGATCGTCGTGATCGGAATGGCGGCCATGGGCGCCTACACGATCGTCAGCGAGCTGCCAAAGCTCTGGCGGGCGTGAGTAACTGCGTTCTCGACGGCCGCCGCGCGTCTCTTGCAGTGCACGCGCGGCGCCGAGAACGCCGTTGACTACTCCTCGTCCGGCTCCGCTCCGACCGGTTCGAGCGCTTCCTCTCCCTCTTCGCCCTCATCATCCGGCACCACGCGCGCGACGTCGATCACGAAATCGGCCTCCTCGAGGTCGACGAGACGCACGCCCTGCGTGTTGCGGCCCGAGACGCGAATGCCCTTCACCGGCATGCGAATCACCATGCCCTGCTTCGTGATGAGCATCAGCTCGTCGTCGGGCAGCACTTCCTTGATGGATACCGCATCGCCGGTCTTGTCGGTGCGGTGCACGGTGATGATCCCCTTGCCGCCGCGCTTCTGCACGCGATAGTCGTCGATCGGCGAGCACTTGCCCATTCCCCGTTCGGTGACCACGAGCAGGTTCGCGTCTCGCTTGAGGACGACCATGCCGATCAGCGCGTCGCCATCCGCCAGCTCGATGCCCTTCACGCCGGTCGTGTCGCGACCCATGTCGCGGACGTCCTGCTCGTGGAAACGGATCGAGAGACCGTGACGCGTGGCGAGCACGATGTCGTTCGTGCCGTTGGTGATCTGCACGTCGATCAGCTCGTCGCCATCCTCGATCTTGATCGCCTTGATGCCGGTCGAGCGTGGATTCGAGTATTCGGAGAGCGCCGTCTTCTTCACCGTTCCGTTCTTCGTCGCGAAGAGGAGGAACTGGTCCGCGCGGAACTCGCGCACGGGCACCAGCGCCGAGATCTTGGTGTCCGCGCCGACGCTGATCAGGTTCACAATCGGCTTGCCCTTGGTGGCGCGGCCGAGCTGCGGGATCTCGTGCACCTTGAGCCAGAAGCAGCGGCCGTCCTCGGTGAAGAAGAGGATGTAGTCATGCGTCGAAGCGATGAAGAGGTGTTCGATGAAGTCTTCATCCTTGAGATTCTGACCGTTGAGCCCTTTGCCCCCGCGTCGCTGTCTCTTGTAGGTCGAGACTGAGGTTCGCTTGATGTAGCCGGAGTGGGAGATGGTGACGACCATGTCTTCTTCGGCGATGAGATCTTCGACCGTGAACTCTCCTTCATCGCTCGTGATCTCGGAGCGCCGCTCGTCGCCGTATTTCTTCGACGCACTCGAGAGCTCGTCCTTCATGAGCTTCATGCGCTTCGGCTTCGAGGCCAGCAGCTCCCTCAGCTCCTTGATCTGGCCGCGCACTTCCTTGAGCTCCGCCTCCAACTTTTCGATCTCGAGGCCGGTGAGCTTCGCGAGGCGCATGTTGAGGATCGCCTCGGCTTGCCGCTCGGACAGCTTGAACCGTTTTTGAAGTTGACTGCTGGCAGATGCTGGGTCTTGTGCCTTCTTGATGACCTTGATGACCTCGTCGATGTTGTCGACGGCGATCTTGAGGCCCTCGAGGATGTGCTCGCGCTCGACCGCCTTGTCGAGCTCGAACTGCGCGCGGCGGACAATGACGGTGTGGCGGTGCGCGATGTAGTGCTCGAGCACCTCCTTCAAGGGCATGACCTTCGGCACCAGGCGGCCAGTCGTCGCGTCCGGCACGAGCGCCAGCATGATGACGCCGAACGTCGACTGCATCGCGGTGTGCTTGTAGAGCTGGTTCAGGACGACCTTCGGAATCGCGTCGCGCCTCAGCTCGATGACGATGCGCAGGCCGTCGCGATCGGATTCGTTTCGGAGATCGCTGATCCCCTCGAGCTTCTTGTCGCGAACCAGATTCGCGATGTCTTCGACCAGCTTTGCGCTGTTGACCTGATACGGGATCTCGGTGACGACGATCTGGGACTTCCCGTTCTTCATCTCCTCGATCACCGCGCGCGCGCGCATCACGATGCGACCGCGCCCCGTCTCCTGATAGTCCTTGATCCCCTGCTTGCCGTAGATGAAGCCGGCGGTCGGGAAATCGGGACCCTTGATGTGCTTGCGAATGTCCGCGACCGTCGCGTCGGGATTCTCGATCAGCTGCAGGATGGCGCCGACGACTTCGCGCAGGTTGTGCGGGGGGATGTTCGTCGCCATGCCCACCGCGATGCCGCTCGAGCCATTGACGACGAG